>NZ_CAJOJM010000026.1:5481-27203 GCF_905234905.1 Methanobrevibacter sp. UBA188
TAGCCCTTATAGCTATTGTCGGCTTTGGATTGATTAACTCAGGCTCAGACAACACATATTCCGACAGCAGTTATAACAGTGGCCAATCAGGATTTGGAAGTTCAGTCGACCTATCCAACACAAAGATAATAATCACGGATGCACATAATGACAAGGCAGGATGGTGCTTTGTCTGGGGTTATGTAGACCCGATACCAGCTGATTCTGATTATTCAATGCTTAGAACATATTACTATGATGCAAAAGGAAACATCATAACATATCATGACAGTCAAATCAACCAATCAAGTAAGGTCGGTGATTCCTACATTCTCGATGACTGTGATATGAACAAGAAAAAAGTAGCCGAAGTTTCAGTAACACTATTCGACAGTGCACACAATAACGTGACAACTGCAACATACAAGGTAAAATAGATATTATTGGAGCAATCACGCTCCACTTTTTTTAATTTTTAAATAGAATGTTGATAATTGCAACAATTAAATCTTTCAAAAAAAATTCGAAGCTACGGCAGTGCAACTTCGAATCGGATTTTTCACGACTTGTTAATCAGTCATTTAAAATATTGATTTTAATAGCATATAAATGAATTGGTTTGAAACAAAAAATTACACAAAACTTATCCAAATAACCAATATCAAAATTTCTGAGAAAAAATTAGAAAATAGAATGATTTAAAATTATAATTCTTACTGAATCATAATTTAAATCCGGTCCCAATGAATTGGGCAACGTCACGACCAGTATCGTCACTTATATCAACATTGACAATGGAAGATGTCCTGCCATCCTTTCTGCATGTTGCATGAGCTATAAGCTTTTCTCCTTTTGGAGCTGAAAGATAATGAATGTCAACTTGCTGTGCAACAGTAAGCTGGTGTATCTGATTTGAGAGAACAGCAAAAGCAAAATCAGCCAATGTGAATATTACACCACCCATCACACCGCCGTAAGCGTTTCTATGATTGTCAGTTAGTTTCAAAGAGCATATTGCATGATCTTCACTCAGTTCATCTAATGTAACGCCAGTATCAACTGCAAACTTGTCCTTGTAGAAGAACTCCCTTGCACTTTCAATATCATCAAAATTTGCCATTTTTTCACCTAAACTTATTATAGTTCACAAAATACTTAAAATTTTTGAACAGGAAATTATCTAGTCAAATATGAAATTGCCCAAACGGCGATAATTGACAAAAGACAGGATATGATGATTGCCGGAGGATAAAAGAAATATCCGATTACCATGCCTATTCCAACAAAGACAATTGTTGATACGAATACCAGATTATTTTTCAATGCAAGCATCAGAGCAACGTTTCCCTTATCCGCATTCTTCAAAGCTTTTGATGTGACAATGGATATAATTGCAACGACGATAAAATCAATTCCATAGCATGCCTGAGGCACAAATGAATAAAAGTTATGTGAAACAAACACTGACAGGTATGGAATCAGTGACAATACAAACATTGATGCTCCAATTGACCATATAACAGCAGTGTCAATTTTGTTTACAATGGAAAATAGATTGTTGTTGTAGTTCCAGTAATTGAAACATACGATAAAGCTGATTATATAAGCCAAAAATTCGATTCTCAAATCGAACAGGGCCTGCCAGGTCCCACCTGAAGCCATTGTTATTTCTAAAACAAGAACTGTCAATATGATAGCTATAATTGCATCGAACAATGCCTCAAATCTCCCACTGCTTTCAATTTCTGATTTGGTGGAAATGGCTATGAAAAACCAATAGATGGTGGCTATGATACATGAAATAAATATTCCAGGGGTATAGACTGTGTATGTGGCCAAAAATCCGATTAAAATAACTATTACGGGAACGTATCGCCAAAAGTTCTTAAGGTCTATTTTCTTAAGTTCAGCATTATATGGATTTGCACGGATTATAAGAAAAGTGGACAGGTTATAGCATGCATTTGTGGCCAAAAACAAAATTCCAAACATCGTTTGAGCAGGAACTGACTGAGGATTCAGGGAAACCCATGATGCAAAATATGGAAGAAGTGAAATGATAAATATCAATACACCGTAAACCACTACAATCAGGTTGTTTATCTCATCAACCATCTGGAAAAGGTTGTGGTCATTATACCATGTGTTGAATATGATTAAAAAACAGATTCCATAAATAAGATAGCTTGCATTTAAAGATAGGACTCCATCCCATGTTGGAGCGGGAGGTTGAGCCAGCTTCAATACCAGAACAGTGATAATAATTGCAAGAATTGCATCCATGAATGTTTCGAATCTATCAGTTTGCATGATAAGATATTGGACTTTATGATAGATAAAATATACACAATCAAGGATTTGGGTACTTCGCCCGGAGGCGAAGCATTATCCTCTTTTTGTGTTGAATTCATCCTTTGAACGTATGCCGACAAGTGAAGCGAATACTGCCAGAATACAAGCAACAGTACAAATAAGACAGATTGTCTGAGATGCCTGAACAATCATTGCAGCATATTCCGGTGCCAGCTGCAGAGATCCCATTACCCAAGCAAATACCAATGTCAAAAGACCAAGACTCATGGTCTGACCTATTGTCCTCATTGTTGCCTGTGAAGCGGAAGCTGTTGGAGCATACTTCGGAGGAACTGAACTCATTATTGCATTCATGTTTGGGCTTGAGAAAAGTCCCATGCCTATACCCTGCAAAATCATGGCCAATATGACTATATAAAGTGGAGTGTCTCCGTTTAAAAATGACAATATTGCCAGTGCAATTGCAGCAATTCCGATTCCGACTGCAGCAAGCTTTTGCGGATGTATCTTATCCGACAGCTTTCCGGCATTCGGAGCCATGATTGCCATTATGACAGGAGTGATTATCAATATCAAACCGGACATCTGAGCATTCCAACCGCGCACATACTGGAAATGATAATTCAAGATTGTTGTAACCACCATAATTGCAAGATAGCTGCATAGAGCAGCCACATTGGATGATGTGAACTTTCTGTTTTTAAATAAATTCATGTTGAACACAGGAGAGTCCTGTCTAAGCTCATATGCTCCGAATATGCACAGCATGACAATCCCAACCATTGTCAGAATTACTCCCTGAGTATTAACCAGTGAAGTGAAGCCGTATATGAATGTCAGTATGCCTATTGCCCAAAGGATTGAGCCTAACTTATCGATTGACTGACCTTCATAGGTTTTCCACTCCTGCGGGATTTTTACCATCATTAGAATTATACATAATACCAAAAATGGAATTACAAAGTAAAACATTGATCTCCAGCCGAGATTTTGAACCAGAAATCCGCAGATTACTGGTGAAAGGGATGTTGCAAGGTATACTCCAGTTACGGTAAAGCCCAATGCCTTTCCCCTGTTTTGGGGTTTGACGGCCTGCACAACCATTGCCATTGCAGATACATTTAAAAATGCCACACCTGCTCCCTGAACTATTCTGAATATCATAAATGATTCTGTTGAAAATGACAAGACCGCACCAATTGATCCTATCAAATACACGATGATTCCGGCAAGAAGAGATTTTTTAACACCAAATTTTCCTGAAATCTGACCTGCAGGAACTGTGAAAACCGCCACGACCAGGAAAAATATTGTCGGAATCCAATTTTGGATAACATTATTCATTACAAATTCCTGTGCAATTGCCGGAACACCGATTATTATTCCGTTTGAGAGAAAAACTGCAAAAAAAGATGTAATGAATGATACAAATATTACAATTGTTTCAAAATCTATTTTCATAAATAACTACTCTCCAACAAGTTTCATTGAATTGATTGATATTTCCTTGATTCTTTGCTTTAACTCATCATCATCCGGAGTTATTCCAACTTCAATCTCCCACTCTTTAGAGATCTTTCGAATTTTCGGAACTATATCATTGGCTTTAGAAGTTGTCTTCAGCATGTACTTTCGGCGATTGTTTGGATTGACACTTCTTTCAACATATCCCATATCCTCAAGTTTTTTAACGATTTTAGCAATATTTCCTTTGCTTTGACCGGAAAAGTTTACCAAATCATCCTGAGAGGAATTGGGATTTTCATAAATCATCATTATGTATTTTATCTCATGGCCCAAGTCCAAATCATTCAATCGTGAATTCAAGTACTTCAGCTGACTTTTAGACAGATTATGAATCCATGCTATGAATGGAGCATTTTCAAAAATTTCTTCGTCCATAAAAATAGTTTAATATAATACAATATAAATGTTTCCAATGAAACTGTTTAATGTGAAACAAAATTCTCATCAAAATGACCCTTGACGAGAGCATAGAATTGCCCAGCCTCAAAATCAAAATCAGTGTTGAATGAATTATATGCCAAATCGCAATCCTTTTTCAAATCATATTTAAAATCAGGTTTTGTGGAGAATAATTTATCAAAGCAAGATGCAGAACTTTCAGGAAATGGAACATCACCAAATGAAACCTTGTCGATTGACATTTTCATGGCACAGGAAAGGACAGTAAGCTGAAGGGCGGATGCATAAGCGTCATAATACTGGCCATAATCAAGATTAACGTCAAAATAGATTACAAAATTAAGCATCACATGGGAAACCCAAATCAGAGAATTGGGTTCATATTTTTCCAGCTGCAAATCGGCGAACTTGAAAATCAAATCCGGAAAATCCTTATCCGAATTCTCCTCACAGTATTTTACAAACTCCTTGAATGAGTAATTGGTCAGGTAATTGATGTAGGCCTCCTTAATCTTTTCGTCACAGGAATACTTTGAAATTTTCTTTAAATCCTTTGGCCTTAAGACTTTTCTTTTGATTAACATTCACTCACCGCAATTGACTGTCTGCATTTATTTCCCCAATTCACAACTTATTTTTCAAATCAACAACCTTATCCAAAGAAACACCAGAAATCCTAGAAATCTCCTCAACAGACAAATCAGAATTAACTAACATATTCCTAACAACGTTAATCTCCCCTTCATCAAAACTCTTCTTGCAAGCTTCCGCAACACAGTCAACTTTACCCATCAAATCACCTTGAATATCTTTTCTAATTGGATCCAACTCATCAAAATACATACTGCTAAGCATCAAAACAATCCCATATACAGATGTTTTGATTTCATCAGACGGATAGTGGATTTTTGACATTATCTCTTTTGTTTCGTAGAATTGGTCAATGACATTTTCCTTATCCTTTTCCAATATAGGTGTCAAAGCCAATTCAATCAATTCCCTATTGGTGAACGTATCTTTGTTATCCATTTTTGTTTTAATATCATTAATAATTTTTTCCTTGTCCAATTCCCTGAGTGAAATGATTGGAAACTTGAACGAATCCCAATCATTAATGTTATATTCAGCAATTTTTGATTTTTCTTTGGTGGAAACAACAAAAAAGATTATACTATCATTTTTATCATTATTTTTGTAATCATAGGCCGCAATATACAATTTGAATAGCTTTTTCTTTTTCAACCCCACATGAGAACTTTCAAATTCCATCATGAATATGATATTTTTAATTCGGATGATGTAATCCGGCCGCACAAGGGAAGGCTCGATTGCCACAACCTCAGTCGGCAAAACCTCAACGTCCAAAGGATCAATGTCAAAATCCAAGTGAAAATCAAGAATGTCAAAAAGTTCTTTTAAATGATCTTTAGATATGAATTTAAATGAAGCATCCTTATTTTGAACCATGACAATCACTAAATAATTATTTATGAAAAATAATATTTAAAATTTTCTTAAATTAAAAATAAAAGCAATATAACACTCTAAAATAAATTTTCCAAAGTAAAATCAATAAATTAATCAAAAACGAATTAAAATCCAAACATCAACTATGAAAACCAAAAAAAAATAGAAGTTAAATTATCTTTTAACAGCAACGATGTTTTTAACAATGCAACCATTATAACATGTTTTGATTGCATATTTTCCAACTTTAATATTTTTTGGAATTTTGAATGCTGCAATTCCTTTTGAATTTGTTTTAATAGTATAATTTTTCCCATTAAATGTTATTTTAATATTTTTTTTGAAAACGGATTTGCCGTTATGCTTAATGAGTTTGACTGTGAATTTTGAGGATTTCTTATATTTTTTTGCAACATTCTTTGTTTTGAATAATGGCTTGACAACAATACTATTTTTTGAACTAATATTTCCTGCATGTGTTTTTACAACATAATTTCCAGGCTGGCAGTTGAATTTGAAACTTGCATAACCACCATCATCCGTTTTAACATGAATCTTTTTGCCATTGAAAATGAATGTGACATCCACACCATTGCCGACAGAGTCTCCAATAGGATTGAGAATCCTAACTTCATATAAATTTCTATGGGAATAGAAAACATTTATATCATTGCTTTTTATTGCATCAGGCTTCACTCGTGTCTTTTCAATGAAATTCATCAAATCTTTAAATTCCTTGGAATAAGGGCGATGGCATGAATCATCAGGAAGGGTATAATTTTTAGGTATTGATGGAGAATTTGACAATGAATGGTATTTTTCCATGAAAGCCCAAGGGTCCTTGGCATATTCCTTCCATAATGGATTCATATCGTAAGGATTGGACATTTGGGAAATATTCTGACTGGAATTGTTTTTTCTCAAATCAGCACCATTTTCCTTAAAGCCATATTCAGTAAAATTTTCGGCAGTTCTATTATTATCTGACGGGATGTAAACCAGATTTCCATCGTCATCAACTACCCATCTGCCAATGTCATCCAAACTCCAATAGTTGGAATTATCATCAACACCACAAGAATTATTTTCGACATCGCAAACGAAAGAATCATCCTGATTTTGATAAACTAACTCTGTTGAATTATCCTGAGCTTGAACAGAAGAAGCGCTTAAAATTAAAAATAATGAAAATAATAAAATAATACCTATATTCTTAAGATTCATGATATCATATATATTTTACAAAATTAAAATATATAAAGTTTACATTCAAAAAAAGCATTATTGTACAATTATGATTTTAACAACATCAAAAAAAAAATAAAAATTTAATCCGCATTACTCACTTGCGGATTAATCCATCGGAAATATTGTATTCATCATATTTTTGAGCAATTTTGTCAACGGTTCCATCCTTAAACATATCATCCAAAGTCTTTTGAACCTTGTCTCTCAGTTCAGTGTTGTCTTTCTTAAATCCGACACCATACTTTTCATGGGATACCGGCTCATCAATGATTTTAAAGCCTTTGTCTGAATACTTTCCGCTGACATGATAATTTGCCATTCCAACATCAATAATTAATGCATCACAGGCACCGGATTCCAAATCCATAAATCCAGTATTATAGTCTTTTATTTCAGTCAGTTTTGCGAAAGTGTCCTTAAAACTTTTATTTTGCTCATCAAGTGATTGCAATGCAGAACTTCCTTCTTGAATTTCTACATTTTTACCTTTCAAATCGTCAGGAGAATTTATTCCGGAACTATTTTTTACGACAATTACCTGAGAATTGTTAAAGTAGGCATCAGACCAGGCATAATCGGATTCTCTGCCGTCAATGGTAAATTCACTCCAAAGACAATCGAATTCGCCGGAGTTTATTTCCACTTGTTTGCTGTTCCAGTCAATTATTGGCTGAGGTACAAAGGTCCAGTTGTTCCTTTTTGCCACTTCCTGTGCCAGTTCTAAATCAAAACCAGTATAGCTGCCGTTATCATCCTTATAAGTGAATGGGGGAAATTCAGGATTAAACCCGACTACAAAATTAGATTCGTTATTTGTACTGTCAGATGAGCTGGTAAAAATATCAAACATCCCCTCAGCACTCACGCTGCCAATCATCAACGAGGCAGCAAATATCACTGTTAAAATAATCAATATCCTTTTCATAATACTCACAAAAAAACATTAATGTTAATTAATATTATTAAAAGTATAGAATAAATAGTTATCATTAACTGAAAGTTCAAAACCTAAATTTTATAATACATCATAATCATAAGTGAAACGACTATCACCCCAGTTGCAATCAAACCGGATTCCGGGCCAAAAATACCTCCCGCAATTATATTTTGACCTGCTTGGCTGAATTTCAATAATGAAGGTGTTGGAGCGCCGCTTACGCTAAATCCAAATATTATCCCTTGTGAAAAATTCCATGCTGTGTGAGCGCCGCCGCAAATCCAGATATTGTCAAATCTCAAAAACATTACTGCAAATACTGTTCCAACCAAAAAAATATTAATTATAGACAGCAGATCGAATCCTAAATTGAAACAATGAGGAAGGATAAAAATAATGTTGGCAGCTAATATTGCAGTCAATATGCCATGCCTTTTAGAAAAATAGGTCAATGTCCAGCCCCTAGTGTAAATTTCCTCACCGAAAGATTGAATAGTGAAAGCTACTAAAAACGGAAGCGCATAAATTGCCTGTGAAAAATCAAAGCCAGTGAAAGTGAATTGTCCCAATGCAATGCCTATCATCACAACAACCAGAAACATTGAAAAACCGATTAATGCTCCTTTTAAAGTTGAAGATATTGCATTACCTTTAGAAAATCCGATACTTCTCCAGCTGCGCTTTTCTATTTTAGTTGCATATATGTATATTCCTACCGGAACGACAGCAAATGAAAACAAAGAGATTAAGAAATTATCAATATTACCCAAACAATAACCTGCAATAGCTACAACAAGTATCATGAAAAAGTATAATATTAAAAACAAAACAATGTAAATTCCTATTTCCTTAGCCAAGGATATATTTTCAACATTCTCACGAGCTTCTTTTAACGTTACCGATTTGGCTGCAAATTTTTCAATAGCCTCAAACATATTTAATCACTTCTTAATCGCTGTTCATACTTTATGGCAACTAGTATTTATTTTTTTATCAACACAAAAATGAGGAAAAAACGTGAAAAATGACCCCGTTGGAAAAAGAGATTAAAAACAGGGCCATCAGTCACATTGGAATTTTGTCATACTTTAGCTTTTATTTGAAAAATCTTTTTTTGCAAAAAAGTATTACAAATAAAAAGGCATATGTCCCACCCGCCTGCCCTAAACATTCAAATATTTCCAATTATTTGAAAATACACATTGTTTCATCCTTGTTCATGTCATGATAGAATTCCGCTTTGTTCTCATCAAAATCTATGACCTGCACCATGTCATAAATCTCATCATCCAAATTAGGATTGATATCCATCAGCACATTTGAATAATCATAAATCATATCCCTGTTAAACTCTATTTTTTTATCGTTTTCAAACAGTGCCCCATAGTATATTTCCGCTTCCACCAGATCCTGGAACATATGGCTTCCGAAAGACAGCTCAGGCATATAGCCGACTTCACTGTATGATTCCTCAAGAATTGCAGAGAAGTGACTGATGTCTGCAAAGACAACCGGAATACCCAGTTCAGGTGAAGACGTACCAATTCTTCCGGGAACTATCAAAATGGCTGTTCTGTCATTGTTTTTGCAGTAGGCATTAACCTCACTGATAATCCGTGAAAGTGAACTTTTTTGAGCGTAGGGATATTCATAATACTTATGCGGATCGACATAGCAGATTGTGTCGATTTTGTTTTTGCGTGACATCCCCATTGAGGATTCCTTAATATGGAAGAAAACATTTTTGTCCTCAGGCATTTCAATAGCTTCATTGTTTGTTGAAACCTGAAGCGGACGGCACTGCAATAAGTTTATATTAAAAGAACCATCCTCACCGACATTTACAGTATATTCAATATCTACAGGATAGTCATATGCAGTTTCCAGAGTGCTTAAGATTTCCTTCATCACCCCAATGAAGTCGGAATTTTTAACAAGACCCTCACAGTTGACAAAGACTATTTCACGGCGTTGGCCACGTTCACGAAGCATTCTTTCAGCTTCACGGTCATGCTCCACCAAAACCCTTTTGGAATATCTTGGAATTACATCCAATCCTTCATCAACAGGAATATCATGAAGGCTGATTTCATTGAAGTCAATGACATCCAAATAATGTTGGGAATATCTGTGCTTTTCCTTGATATCCTTCATAAGAGTCACTTCAGGCTTATCAAGATTGATGATTCTTGGATAATCCTTTTTTGTCCTGTCCACTGCCTTTGTACCAAGACCCATTACAAGTCTAAGCATTCCCTTGCTGTTGTCCATGTCCGGAAGGGGAGAATATGGACTGTATGAAAATCCGACACCTGCAGCTGTAGGGAAGAGATAATCTCCATAATATGAACCGGAAACCCTTTGAACCAGAAGAGCCATCTGCTCATCCACATCATCCAGACCGTTCAATTTCCGATATTCCAAAGCGGAAACATTCATTGTACTTGAATATACCACTTTCACCGCATCTTCAAATGCTGCCAGACGCTCTTCAAGAGACCCTCTGTTTACGCAAAAGACGGATTCGTATTTTCCTGCAAACGCATTGCCGTATCCGTCCTCAAGAAAACTGCTTGAACGGACAATAATCGGATTTTGACCGAAATAATCCAATATCTTTATGAACTCCTTTTTGATTTCATCCGAGAAAGTACCGTTTTTAAGACCCTCCTCCAGCTTTTTGCCATATTCATAATAGCCTTCTTCGGTTCTCTGATTTACCCTGAGGTCCCACAAGTCATTTGAAACAATATAAGTGTAAAACAAGTCAGAACCTATATAGAACGAGTCGTCAGGTTCAAAGACATTGTTGTAGAGTTCTGGACAGTTCTTTTCAATTATCTTTCTTGCAAGAAGCATTCCGCAGGATTTACCTCCTACAGATCCGCTACCTACACGACGGTCATAGATTGTAGTGTAATCCTCAAAGGTGAAATATTCCTTAATTTTGGAAAGCATCTTCTCGTCCTTGGTCATCATGAGCTCGCAGATCTTGTCGCACTCATCATCGATGTTTTCGCCGTCATTATGTTTCCTTCTAACCTGAAGCATGTATCGCTCCCAGCTGTCTAGAATCTGTCCGTTTTGGTATTTATCGGAATCATTGACTGTCTTGTAGTATTTGCTTACTTCATGACCGTCCTGGAGAACCTTGACGGAACCTGTTTGGGGATTGAACTTGTGTCCCAGAAACATGGTCTGGGAATATCTGTTCCATACCTTCAGAGGAGATACATAGACTTCATCGGGAGAATTTGAGTATACATTCAAAAACAGCTGTGTGGTCTCACGAATTTTGGCTATGGCATCATAGGAATGTCTTCCACGAATAATTGGGAAGTATGCTACAGTATCGAGCTGGAATAAGAATGGACAGGTAACCTTAAAGAAGTTGCCCATCATCAAATCCGTTGACCAGACCGCCTGAAGGTCGCTTAAACAGTCAAAGACATAGAATGCATCGAATCCTTCAAGTTCTATGATTCTGTGGACTTCCAGAGTGAATGTTTCAAATTGGTTGTATGGATTCACCTGATATATCTTGATTCCATCACGTTCAATCATAGAGAACTCTTTGTCAGGATTATTCTGTTCTATTTCAAGCAATTCGAAATCCTCATCAGTCATTTCTATCAAAGGAGGGTGATTAGCAAAACGAATATATATCAAGTTTCGACCGTCTTCCTTTGCCTGCCGTATATAGGGATTGACGAAGTAGGAAAATTCATTTAAATTTGTAACGTTCCAAACTACATTATCCCCTAAACGAATATTATCCAAAGCACTATCAAGGCCTGGAATTCCAGATTTTATTCTATCAAATGCCGCCATAACAATATCTCCCAAATTTTAATATTAAAAGACTAATCTCTCACCATAGGTACTCCTGTCAGTTGTGAAGCTTCCATTGTCAATGCCACAAGGTCCTGACGTTCAAGCTTTTCAATATCAGTATTACCCGCCTGCTGAGTCAGGGAAGTTACTTCCTGAGTCATTGCACCAATGTAATTTGCAACCTGCTGACCTTTCCTTATAGGATCAAGTCTTCTTCTAAGCATTCTTTCCTGTGTTGCAATTCCTTTCGGACAGATTCCTTCAGAACAGCTTTGACAAACCTTACATCCAATGGAAATCAATGCGGAAGTAGCTATATATACTGCATCTGCACCCAATGCTATTGCCTTTGCAACGTCCGCTCCTGATCTGATACCTCCGGCAGCAACAAGACTTACCTCGCTTCTCAAGTTAATGTCCTTCAATGCATCATCGGCCTTTACGATTGCTTCTATGGTAGGAATACCTGCATGCTCTGTAACCACTTCAGGTCCAGCACCGGTTCCTCCCTGCATACCATCGACTACAATAATGTCTGCACCTGCCTTTGCTGCAATTTTTACATCCTGTTCGACTCTTCCTGCTGCGAATTTTACAATGATTGGCACTTTCCAGTCTGTTATCTCCCTTAACTGGTCGATTTTCATACCCAAATCCTCAGGTCCGACAATATCCATATGTCTGGCCGGACTCAATGCAGATGTTCCTTCAGGAATATTACGGACCCTTGCAACCTCTGCAGTTACCTTATGGGCAAGCAAATGTCCGCCCATACCGGATTTTGCGCCCTGACCTATTTTAATTTCGACAGCTTCTGCATTGTTTAAATAGCTGGCTGAAACACCGAAACGGCCTGAAGCGTATTGGGCAATCAGCTTGTCTGCGAAATGTCTTTCTTCAGGAAGCATTCCACCTTCACCTGTGTTGGCAATTGAGCCTGCCTTGCTGCTTCCTATAGCCAATGCTATTTTTGCTTCCTTACTCAATGCACCAAAAGACATTGCCCCGATCATAATAGGAGTTGCTATTTCAATCGGATTTTCAGCAAATCTGTCTCCAAGCACAACTGAAGTCTTACAAGGTTCCCTGTATGAATCTATTGGAGGTCTTGACACCTGTGCAGGTAATATGCTTAAGTCATCAAATGTCGGGATTTTTCTGGTCAGTCCACATCCGCGCACCTTATATGAACCGGACTGGCTTTTACGCTTAATTTCAACCATTGTTGAATTTGACCAGACTCCTCTTCCTTCATCTGCAAGAGGCCTGACATAAATTGCGTGTGTCGGGCACATTTCTTCACATATTTTACATCCCACACAGTTTTCCTGGCGAATCGGAAGAGGTTCGTCATTGATTACTTCATATACATCATGAGGACAATTTGAATAACAGCTGTAACAGTTTTTACATGCAGACTGTTTAGGGTTATCACACAGATACCAGCAACAGCCCGGCCTATCATTATTCTGCTTGCATATTTCTATCTTACGCTCTACAGTGAATGACATTTAATTTACCCCCTCTTTCAAATCTTTCAATGGCTTAAATACAGGACAGACAGAATATTTTGTTCCTCCTGATTTAACAACCTCATCAATCGCATTTGTTATTTTTGCGTATGGCTTCCAAGCCAGGTCATCTTTTTTATCAACAATCAGAGCATCAGTCACGATTTTATTAGACAACAAGTAATCCAAGAGAGTTGTAACAATGGAACCGTCCTGGCCCTGAGTGTGCTTGATTGATTTAACTGACAATACCTTTATAAAATCGCCAATAGGTTTGGAGTTGTCGTTTCTCAAGTCTTCATGTATGAATGTTCTTGGACAGACCCTGAAGCATGCATGGCAATCCTCTGGACATTCTCCTCTTTTTCGAGGTTTTGTATCATCAATTGTTATCAAATCCTCCGGACAGGCATATTCGCATGCTCCGCACAGAACACATGCCCCTACGTCAATGACATTATATTTCAAGTCCATGAAGTTGGATTCGGTATTTTCCTTATTGATTGAAGTGTCTGATTTTTCCCTTTGATACAAAACGGGACGAGCCAGAAATTCTCTTCTTTCAATGTTTTCCAGATTTTTGGCTATTTTACCTTCTGCAAGTTTATTGAGAAATTTGAATTGTGATTCTGTAAGATCCCTTGCCTTGATGAATTCCTGTTTTATTGCTCCGTCAACTATCTCTTCGCCTTTTTTGGTTCTGATTATCAATGTTGACCAGCCATCTTCAGAGCCTATGGACCCTATTGAAATGTCGGAGGTCTCTGATGTCAGTTCAACACAGATGTTACAGTTTTTTCTGATTATTCTTTTGGCTACAGAGAGAGGTATCTTTACGGTTTGTTTAGTCTTCAACAATAAGAATACAAATCCCTTTTCAATCTGGAATTTTTCAACATCCTCCATTTTCAAGTCGTATTCGCTCAAGAGATTTACGAAGTACTTGTATGAAAAATTCTCCATACAGAATAAGCCCAGTTTAACATCAATAGGGCTGTCAGTATAATATTGCAGTTTAGATGCTGCCATAATTTCACATGGTGTTCCAACCATAGCTATCTTACGTTTGCTCATTTTTTTAGCTCCTATTGCATATTAACAATTTTTTTAAAGTTTGTATAATCAATGTCAGTCAGTTCAAAACCATATTCTTCCAAAATTTCTTTCAGCTCTTTTTGATCTTTAAGAGTGGTTTTTTCCATAACCGCATTTTTTCCTAAGCTTTTAACATTTCCAAGAACGTATATGGTTCCTCTCATAATTGATTCGCCGACATCGTCGGTTACATCACCAAGTATTATGAGTTTGCCACCCATCATTAAAAGTCCGGTCATATATCCGCTGTTTCCGCCGATTATAACGGTTCCGCCTTTCATGATTTCACCGGTTCTTGAACCTGTGCTTCCCTTTACTATTACTGTTCCACCATAGATTCCCTGTCCTGCACCGTCTCCGGCTGTACCTTCGATAATGAGTTCGCCTTTTGTCATGTTGTCTCCGGCAAACCATCCTGCATTTCCGGTGATGTGTATCTTTGGTCCGTTGACCATTGTTCCAACGAAATATCCTGCAGAACCATTGATTTCAATGGATACATCTTCGCTCAAACCTGCACAGATGTTGTGTCTTGATTCGGGATTGTCAATAATGAGCTTTTCATGAAATGCAGCCTGCTGCTTTATAGTACGATTCAATTCCTTTTCATCCATATCCTTTGCATCAATAACATATTCTTTCATAGAAAAACCCCTCGTTAAATGGTGTAGGACCTGGTTTCGCCAGGAGCGATTTGTTCAATCTGGTCGGAATCTATGACATCATGCAATGCCATTTCTTCTGAAGCTATGGCAAAAATTTCATCGGTTTCAGCCATTACCCCTGGTCTGAGACCTAATTTATCCTTTGCAATTCCAATACCGTTAGGTGTTCCCACCAATATTGAAAATGGACCGTCCAAATCAATCACTGCCTGGTCTAAAGCCTCTTCCAACTTATATCCCTGATTAAGCTTGTCTGCCATGTAATGGACAATGCACTCGGTGTCGTTGAATGATTCAAAAGTATGTCCTTTTCTTTCTAAAGGATCTCTTATTTTCCAGTAGTTGGTGATTTGACCATTGTGCACAACAGTAATGTCCGGTATGATGTAGCTTTGATATGGGTGTGCATGATAGCGGTCAACGCCACTTTCTGTTGCAAAACGTGTGTGGCCAATTCCATGGGTTCCCATTCTGCTTTGAACGTCAAAACGCTCAGCAATGTCTTTTACTTTTCCCACATCCTTTATCATTTCAAAGGAATGTGAACCGTTGATTACCCTTACGTTTTCCAGTTCGTCTATTTCCATGATACATGGTTGCAGACGGGAAAAATCATCCAATGTTATTTTACATTTGTATACGTCAGACCCACCTACAGACTCGATTAGCTGCTCTTCATATATTGGGCTGAATTGAGTTAATAATGATTTTAAATTTTCCAGTGTTCCTTTTCTTCTGTTTACCTCGATATTTAATTGATAATAATTTTCAGTAAAATTTAAGCCACCGTAGATTGCATAACCTGCTGAATCGGGACCCCTATGTTGGAGTGATTCAAGCATTGATGTCAGTGCATCTCCTACAGCGTGAGTTTTTTTATCCTTGTATATTACACCTGCTATTCCACACATTCTTAAACCTCCTCTAAGATCGGCGAATACACATATTAAAATTAGTGAATAAACAACTTCCTAATCTACCATATGCCTTAAAAAACAATCATGAATATTTTAATTTCATATGCCTCAATCAATACTCATGATTTCAAAATTCCAATATGCCTTAAAGTAACAATTCCAAAATTCCAAAAAAAATTTATCCAAAAGACCAATAATTAAAACACCATCCTCCTAAAATTTAATTTGTGAGCGGTAAATTAAGAAAATCCTTAATTTGACCGCCAAATGATAAAAACTAAACGTTTAAATACTCATCCCTTTCATAATCGAACACTTGAATTCTGTATGCATCCCATTCAGCCCTTTTAATTGTATAGAACTGATTGAATACTTTTTCTCCAAGAGCGTTTTTGATTACTTCGTCTTCCTCTAATGAGTGATATGCTTCCCATAAGCTGGTAGGCAAGCTACTGATTCCTTTTTCAATGATTTCATCTTCGGAATATGCAAAGAGGTTCTCTTCAGTAGGTTCACCAGGGTCAATTTTATTGTCCATACCGTACAGACCAGCTTCAAGCAATACTGCGAATGCAAGGTAAGGGTTACATGATGGGTCAGCAGATCTGCATTCAATTCTTGTACCTAATCCTCTGGATGCAGGGATTCTTAATAAGGTTGACCTGTTTTTAAATCCATAAGCTATGTAGCATGGTGCTTCATAACCAGGCACAAGACGTTTGTATGAGTTGACTGTCGGGGATAAGATTGATGATAAAGCCGGAGCATGTTCAAGTAATCCTCCGATGAAGTATAAAGCTTCCTGTGATATTTGAGTTTCAGTGTCAGGGTCATAGAAAATATTTTTTCCATCCTTAAACAGACTCTGGTTACAGTGCATTCCACTACCGTTGATTCCTAAAAACGGTTTTGGCATGAAAGTTGCCTTAAAGCCCAAATTATTAACTAATGCTTTTACAGCTTCTTTGAATGTAATTACTGCATCTGCTGTTTTTAAAGCGTCTGCATATTTGAAGTCCACTTCATGCTGACCTGCTGCAACTTCGTGGTGGCTGACCTCCACATCGAAATCAAGCTTTTCCAAACCTAATACGATTTCTCTTCTGATGTCGGTACCCTGATCCAATGGTTCGACATCAAAGTATTCAGCTTCATCAGCAGGTATGTAATTTCCATTTTCATCTTCTTTTATAATGAAAAATTCAGGTTCAGGACCCATATTAAACTGATATCCTCTTTTTTCTGCTAATTGTAAGGATTTTTTAAGTACACCTCTTGGGTCTCCATCATATGGTTTTCCTTCTGTAGTGAAAATATCACAGATAAATCGACTGGTACCTTTTGATTCAGGCCTCCAAGGGATTGTTGAAAAGGTGTCGACATCAGGTTTTGCAAGAAGGTCACTGTCATTGATTGAAGCTAATCCTGCTACTGATGATCCGTCAAATAATAATCCGTCGTTTACAATGTCTTCAACATCGTCTGCCTTTTTAAGAGGCACTGCCATACTTTTAGGTAATCCGTGTATATCTGAAAACTGTAATTTCAAAAATTTTATATCGTTTGCGTCGATTGTCTTAATTATCTGGTCTAATTTTTTATCTTTTTCTGACATTTTCTCACATCTTTTTGAATAAATTACCACTTGGTTAATAAAATGGAAAGTGGAAAACCGTTTTGATTAAATGAATTTAATTAAATACACTATCGGAAGGAAGTTTCCTTCCGATTAATACTATGTAATCTGCAATATATAAATGTTTTGAAAAAAATTCAAAATGTAAATTAAATCATACATATCTTTTGAAATGTATTCAAAAAAAGATAGATACATCAAAAATAGTTAAAATAAAGTAATAACTTAAAAAAAATAGCCTTGTCCAATTAACAAAGAAAAAAAAGAATAGATGAAATGAATTCATCTATTTGACTTTGACGGTTGTTTTTATAGTGTCCTTAAGGTAAGTCACTTTAACAGCATAGGTTTTGCCTTTCTTAAGCTTTTTGATAACGTTCTTGTTCAATTTCTTTTGTGCAATACCTTTGGCATTGGTTTTGACCTTGTAGGTTTTGCCGTTGAACTTGAAAGTTATCACTTTGCCTTTAACCAGTTTTCCGTTGACTTTAAGCTTTGCCTTTAGGGTGAATGATTTGGCAGTCTTTTTGACATTCACTTTGCTTGCTGTCAAGACCTGCTTTACAGTAACCTTGTTAGTATAGGTTTTACCTTTGTACTTGGTTGTTATTGTGTATTTTTTAGGAACATCAACAATTTTAATTTTAGCTATTCCATTCTTGTCTGTTGTTACTGTAGTAGTTTTCTTGTTGATTGTGAATGTGACCTTTTCGCCAATGCCAACAGCATGACCGTTGCCGGTTACAACCTTAACTGAGAAATATTTTCCGCCGGAATAATCAACGGAAATGTCCTTGTTGTTGATTATTTTAGTATCATCCACAACAGTATATGCTTTAATGGAACAAATGGACTCCTCTGAAGAAATATCAATCCACTTGCCATCTATTTTAGCCTTTGAAGTCCCATTCATATACTTCTGCCTTGAATTTATTAGGGCAGGAACCCAATTTGATTTAATGCAAACATCAAATTTATCACCCTGTTCAATTGGAACATATGAATCCAGTTTGATTGTGTGGAAACCTGCAAACGGTGAAAGACCAGATTGAGAAAGTCTCAACACATCATTTACATAGATTTCGACAAGATATTCAACACCAGTTTCATTGAAATATGTTCCGACACCCGCAATCAAATCATCTGCCACTGCAACATAACTATTGATGGCTTCAGTTGAATTGACTATTTCAGATGCTTTACCTCCAATGTCATATTGGTAATTTTTATTATATTCAACAGTATTTTCAAGAATGAAAGCCATTGGCTTCATGCTTATGGCAAAAGTCTTGTCATAACATGAGATATAGTAGTAACCCTTTTCTCCATAATCTGTTCCCCAACTGTTCTTGATTATCCATGCACCATCTCCTGGAGGAGTGATTAAAAAGTTACTTGCAGAATAGGAATCATCCCAACCAATCAATGAAACAGAATGGTCACCCACAAATGATTCGTTAATATATTGTGCAGAAGTTTTGACATTGAGATAGGGAGCGGACTGTGCAGCATGATAATTAACGGTCAAAGCACCATATTTTAAAATAGCCTTCTTTATTAAGTCAATGCCTGTTTCATTGCTGATGGTCGGCAGATAAACAACATCCTGGAAATGGACACTGCCATTTGCTGCAAATATTGGTGAAATTTTACCCAACTGGTCATAAACATCATATTCTGATGAAATAACTCCAAACCAGCTTAAAGCATAATGGACAGCTGAAAATACAGATGATCCTTCCAAAGTCTTGATTGTTCCGTATTGTGAATATTGCAGTGAAAGGTCTCTGAGGTTACTTTCGGAAATGTCCATGTCAATGCCTAAAAATCTCAATATAGCTGATTCCATGGCCGCTGAAGTTCCAAATGCCCAGCATGATCCCATACGGCCTTGGTCTCTGACTGGTGTGGACCATCCCCAATCGCGCAAATCAAATTTGGAAGGGACCTTGGACACGTCAATGCTATTGTTCAATAGAGTCAATTTCATTCCGCTTGTATCGACGATTGACGCATATCTTGTTTTGTTTGTATTGTATGAATACTCACTGCTGTAGGTATTGTTTTTCAAAGTAGGGTCAGGCCAGTCAAACATTGTGTAGATATCATCTAAATCTCCGTACAGGTTGACATTGTCAGCAAAGTTACACTTATCAATGTCATAACCTGAATCGTAGCTATATATTGCACCGCCATATTGGGCAGAGTTGTTAATGAAACTGGACTCCCATATGTTTAATCCGGATGCGTCACCATAGATTGCACCGGCGTAAGATCCTCTGTCGCCATCATATTGTGCATGATTTTGCTTGAAGCTTGAATTCGCTACAACAATAGTAACATATGAAACATATATTGCACCACCATCAAATAGTGCTGAATTATTGGTGAAATTACATCTGTTCACAGTAAGATTACCTTTAAGCTGAAGTATTGCACCTCCAAATCCGGAGTAACAATCTATGAAATTAGAATCAACAACAAAAACCGCACTTGAATTTTCTTCATTAGCATCGGCAAATATTGCACCAGCATTTCTCTTGGAAGTGACATTGACAAAGGTACAATCCACAATTTCCGCCAATACCATTTCCTTTAGGGCAATTGCTCCAGCAGTGATTTGGGAATGCAAATTAATGAATTTTGAATTTCTGATTACTGTTTTTTTAAATCCTCTAACTGCAGTCGAATATTTGGAAGTGGCGTTTGCAAATGTCGAATTTGAAATATAGATTTCAACCCGATCATTTTCAGTATATATAAAACCCCAGTCCAATATTTTAGAGCTTGTCATGACTGCATCATTAAAAGTGGACTTTCCATCAACCAGATATATGGTTCCAAAATTGGCAGATGAAGAATCCTTAAATCTGTCAGAATTACTTGTATAATTTCCCCCAACGAAAATAACACCAGTATCTGCAGTGTTATTTATGAAATTAACATTATTGGTCGTTAAGCTATAACCACTATAAATAATCAGGGCGCTTCCCCGGTTAGAGTTTGCATTTATAAGGGTGAGATTGTTTATTGTCACGTTTACTGCATTAATGCCAAATATTGCAGACTGATTTCCAGCATCTATCGTATGGCCATTACCATTGATGATGAAATTATTCTTTTCAATATATATTGGTTCACTGGCATCGTCAGTGCCGTTATTGAACTTATAATCATTCATTACATCAAAAACACCAGATGAATTGGAAACGTCATTTTTCAAATCAGTGAATGTTTTTGGTTCTCCTGCAGAATAAATATCATCCTGCACAGCTTTTAGAACATGTGAATTATCATCACCTGCAATATCGTCAGAAAGGTTATCCGCCGCACAGACAGCCCCAGCCGACATTACTAGAAAAAGCATAATAATCGTTATTCTCAAAATCTTCATGATATCACTGAATTAACTTATATTTTTCATATTTATATAAAATTAACCTATCAATTTCATGAAATTTTAAAAAATATTCGTCATTGCAATATCTAATTGAACAAAACACGTGAGTTCCTACCTCATTAACTATTGAAAAAAAACATGAAAGGGAGGTTCAACACTCCCAATAATGCAAATAATGTGATTTCTAAAGACTTCATAGTTTAACATTTCCTTTTGAATTCTTATATTAATAATATAATACTAAGCAATAAGGAAATAAATAAACCTAAAATATCCAACTCATTATCAGATGAGAAAGTTATTGCATCATAATCTTTATCATCAGTAACATTATCACTATCTTCCTTTTCATCATCTAAGAGATTTTGATCTTGATTAATGCTTTTTGAAACAGATTCATGATTTTCTGATAATACATCAGGGACTTCAAAACTTGCTGAAGCTCCAGGACAGGCTGTCATAAAAGATTGTGAATCTTCTAGGCCTGACTCTTCTTGGGAATCATTATTCAAATCATCAGAATTATCATCTAACCCCTCATCAGAATCATCACCATCCATGTCTTCACACTCCTTTTCACTACCTGAATCACCAGATGCCATGATATCAAGTGAAGATGTAGTTTTATATGCGATAAATGGTTCATGAGCATTATAAGTCAATTTATAGAATTTTATAGATGAATTTGTATAATTTCCATCCCAATCAGAACCATCCCAATCATCATAATCCTCATCATCTAAATCAGAATCATCCCAGTCATCGTCCCAGTCATCAAAATCATCAGAATCATC
>NZ_CAJOJM010000027.1:0-20889 GCF_905234905.1 Methanobrevibacter sp. UBA188
CAAGAGACAATTTTAAAATTATATAAACTAATTTAAATAATAAATAATATATAAAGAAATAGAGAGAGCATTTGAAAACTAATATCTTCAGATGCCTTTTTGTGAAATTCATCCCCAACCTTAAAGAGGTCGGAGTATTCTTTCACTATTAAGATAAAAATAACAATTAATAAAAATATTTATACTTTCAAACACAATATATACTACATAATAATGTAAGGGTATAATATGAAAGTTGGAAAAGGTATTGTAAAAAAATATTCAAGGGAATATCACAGAACTCTAAAAAACGGTGAGAGGAAAAAATATACTACAGAACAAATTCAAATCACCGTTCCAAAAAATGAAGACATATACAATAACCAGGAAGAAGTACTTATTATACCACAAAGTGAAATTGAAACATTTAAAAGTAGAGAGGAAGAAAGTGAGTCTTTAAAAATAGCTAATTATTTGTATGTGCAGGAAGTGAAAGAATTGAGAGATCAACTTGAAAATAACATTAATCCATCTACTTTAGAATACGAAAAAGAAATCGAAGAGCTCAAAGCTGAAATTGCTGCAAAAAATGAAGTTATTAATGAAATTGAAGACCAATACAATACCTTAAATAGAAATAATATTGACAGCTTGAAAAAAGAAAATGAAACAATCAGAGACAAACATTCAAAATTAATCATAGAAAACGAAAATTTAAAAACCAAATTCGTCAATATGAAAACCGAAAATGAAAATCTCAAAACCAAATATTCAAGCATCAAGGAAGAAAATAAAAACTTGAAAACAAAATGTTCCAGCTTAAGAGAAGAACATCAAAGCATCAAAAGCAGCTACGATCAAATCACTTCCAAATATGATCAGCTAAAACATGAAAATCTCAGTACAAAAACCAGTTATGCTGAAATTTATGAACTTAATGAAGATTTAGAAAAAGATTATGATTCATTACGTCTTGAATATAATGATTTAGTTGACAAATTTAACGATTTACAGGAAGAAATATATAATATTAAATCCACTAGAAGCCACGATGAATACATCGCCAATAAGGTTAAAGAATTTATTTTAAATAGTGGAAATTAAAGGGTTTTATAATCATCCTGAAACTCAGGATTCCATCTTTTCAATCCAGGAATAAAAAAAGCAGTTATACCAGTTGCTTGAGTTTCTGGCAATCTAGGATTTTTTTCCATCATTTCTTTTGTTTTTCTAACAATCATTTCATCAAGAGTTATATCTGGTTCTGTATACTCTCCATTTTGATAACAATCTATGCAAAATTCATCATTAGGACTGCCATCCTTGTTAGTTCCGTAATCTTCTCTGACTATTGGCCTACCGCATGAATTACAAAATCCCATAATAAAAACTCCTTTTAAAAAAAATAGAAAATAAATTAGAAATTAATCTAATTTACTAGTCGTCTTTCACTTCAATATTTTCGTCTTCATCCATAGCAAGTCTCATGTTGTCTGGATCTGGGTCGAAATGTTCTAAGAAATCTTGAGCTGCTCTTCTAACATCTCTTGAACCGATAATGTATCTGCCAGCAATAATGATGTTTGCACCTTTATTAATAGCCTCTTCTACATTATTAGGTTTGATTCCTCCAGCAACAGCAATTAAGCCTTTAGGACCAAGAGCTGCTTTGATATCTTTAATATTACCCCATTCAGTCATGTCACTGGTGTCTTCACCATGTTCTGCTCTGTAGGTTTCCATATCAACATTTCTGTGTAATAAAACGATATCTGGTTTTAAGTCTTCAGGAAGTTTGGCTAATTTTTTCTCAAATTCAGCTACATTCATCATATCAAGAATTGAATAGATACCTTGTTTTTGAGTTTCATGAATAGCTTTAGCAATAGATTCAACAGTACCAAGACCGGAAATAGCTACTGCATCAGCGGTTTCATCTGCTGCCATTTTAACTTCTACACGACCAACATCTAAAGTTTTTAAATCAGCAATAATGAATGCATCCGGACGTAAAGATCTGATTTTGCCGATGATTCCTACACCGAATTTTTTAACAAGTGGAGTACCTGCTTCGAGTAAGATTCTATCATTATCAGGTAAATCGCTAATGATTCTTTCCATAGCTGCTTCATTATCAAGGTCAAGTGCAACTTGTAAGTATGGTGGTGACCAAAGTTTTTTGACTTTGAATCCCATAATTGGGTGAGTTCCACGATCTTTTTCTGCAAGTACTTTGTCGATGGATGGGTAATTTTCCATTGCTCTTCTGATAGCTAGTTTGGTCGCTCCGTAATTGTATTGATATATTTTTCTGAAATCTTTTGCAGAAGGGTCAATAAATACGCTTACATTAATTACAATGTCTTCCACTATCTCTTTTGGAATGTATCCATCTTCAACTGCATCAGCTACTGCTCTTGCAACAGCAGTTTGTGCAGGTCCAAAAATTTTACTAGCATCTTCTAAATCACCAACAGTTACTTTAGGAATAATTAAAGTAGCTGGTTTAGTCATTAAGTTTGGTCTGATTACACTTGTTAAAGGAGTGTGTCCAACAGATAAATTGGATAATCCATTAGCAAAAGCTTGACCAACAGGGCCGAATTTATCACCGATTAATAAATCAACGTGAGCTAATTCAGGGCCATCTCCAATAAGAGCTTCTCCTATTCTGTACATTGGGTCCATTAAATTTCCTCCGTTATATAATAACATTTTATAATATGTTTTTATTTGTAAATATAATTATTGGAAGTTAATCCTTCTTGAAATATCCTTAGGCAAAGGCAATTTTCTGAAAGGTTTTCCTTCACATTTTTCATTAATTTCACTAATCAAGTCATCAACTGTCATTTCTACTTTCTCACCAGTTTCACGAACAGTTACTTGGAACTTGCCGGATTCCATTTCCTTGTCACCGACAACAAATATGTAAGGAATCCATTCTTTAGATGCATTTCTGATTTTTTTACCAATACTCTCATCCCTATCATCAATATCCACACGGATGTTGGAAGCATTGATTTTAGAATAAAGTTCTTCTGCAAATTCTTTATGACTTTCTCCAACAGTTAAGATTCTTGCTTGAATTGGACTTAACCAGGTTGGCAACATTGGAGATCTTTCATTGATTTCAATTGCAGTTTTTTCAAGCATTGCACATAAAACCCTTTCAATACTTCCAGTTGGTGAAGTGTGCAAGATTGTAGGATTGTGCTGTTCGCCATCTTCTCCCAAGTAGGTAATGTCAAATCTTTTACCACTTTCAACATCGATTTGAACAGTTGGGTTTTCAATAGGACGACCTAAAGCATCAATATTTGCCAAATCTATTTTACATACCCAGTAATGATGTCTTTCAGGCAAAATTTCTAAAAGAATTGGTTTGTTGAACTTGCGAGCAATTTCATACATCCATTCTTCATTTTCTTCAAAGAAGTCTTGAGTTGCTCTGAAAATTACTTCAAAATCTAAATTCAAGTCTTTACCAGTCTGCATACACATGTCAGTTTGTTGAGAGAATTCTTCTAAAGATGAAGGTACATCACAACAGAATGAGTGGCAATCAGGCATGGTAAATGCCCTTAATCTTTTAAGACCAACAACTTCTCCTTTTTTCTCAAAACGGAAACTGTATCTGGTCAATTCAAAAATTTTGGCAGGGAAATTTTTCCATGTCAAATATGAATCGGACATTAATCTGAATGCACCGAAACAAGCTGCAAACCTAAGCATTAAATTCTTTTTAGTGTCGGTTCTGTATTGTCTTTCACCAAATTTGTAAGCATGTTCATAAATTGCTTGATTGTCCAAATCATAGAAGATTGGAGTTTCAACCGGCATTGCTCCACGGTCGACAGTTAAGTCATAAACATAATCGGCAAGCAAATCTCTGATTAATTTTCCTTTTGGATACCATCTGAGGTTTCCAACATCAGAAGCAGGTTCATAATCACAGATTTCTTTTTCTCTCATTAATTTGACATGAGGTGGTTCGCCTTCATCAGATGCGCCCTGACCAAGTTCATAATCAACAAGTTGTTTGAAAGCTCTGTTTTCAAAGTTAAAGTCATCAATTTGAGTTATTTTGTCCCCTTCAAGGATTTGCCATTTAGATGGTTTTCTTTCAACTTTTTCTTCTTCAGTGTCTGCAGTAATAGTTCTTGAAAGTTCGCTTAATGGGTGACCTTTACAGGAAATCTCAAATGCCTTATACCATCCGAAAGGTACTCTTTTAACATTTAAATTTTCAGCAAGCAAAGCTTCCTCAGTATCTTTTAAAATTTTAATAGCAACTTTTGGAGAACCTAATGAAGAAGATAAGTGAGCATATGGATATAATACAATATTTTCAGCTTTAACTTGTTCATTGGTTTTTATAACTTCACTGACTAAATTTTTAACAATACCTTCTGGATTATCTTCATCTTCTTTTTCAACACTTGTAAATACCACTAAAGAATCGTCGAATGCTCCTTGCATTTTAGCATCCTCAATTTCTTCAGCAACAGGTGTTTTATTCTTTACAGTATAATTTAAATAATCAGAATGGATTAGTAAAATTCTCATTTAATCACCATATATTATGGTTTAAATTTTATTTTTAATATTATATAAAATGATTTATACAAAAAATTGTTATATAATAAAGATGCAAATTACTAATTATGAGAATTATTTTAGCAGGGACAGGTAGTGCAGTTGGAAAAACAACAATATCTACCGGAATAATGAAGGCTTTAAGCGAAAAATACAATGTCCAACCTTTTAAAGTTGGGCCAGATTATATCGATCCATCCTACCATACATTAGCTACCGAAAATGTATCCAGAAACCTGGATTCGTTTTTTATGGAATCCGGCCAAGTAAGGGATTCCTATCTAAAGGCTATGGTGGGAAAAGATATAGCCGTGATTGAAGGCGTTCGTGGCCTTTATGAAGGAATTGATTCTGTCAATGACATAGGAAGTACAGCTTCAATAGCCAAATCCTTAAAGGCACCGGTGATTTTAATCATAAACTCCAGAAGTTTGGTTAAAAGTGCGGCGGCTTTGGTTTTGGGCTTTAAGGCTCTTGATCCCGAAATAAATATTGCCGGAGTTATTTTGAATAAAGTTAAAAATAAGGCTCACTACGAAAAAACAAAAAGGTCAATTGAAGAGATTACCAAAACCGAGGTAATTGGCGGTATTGTACGTGATGATGCAATATCAATAGAAGAAAGACATTTAGGTCTTGTTCCTGCTCGTGAAAAAGAGAATTCACTTAAATATATTGATATCTGGTCTGAAGTAATAAAAAATTCAATTGATTTAGACAGACTGGTGGAAATTGCTGGCGAAGCTCCAAAAATTACATCAGATATTGTTCCGATTTGGAATAAATTGAACAAACAAAAGGTTAAAATTGGAGTTGCATACGATGAAGTATTTAATTTTTATTATAAGGAAAATATAGAATCTTTAGAGGCAAATAATGCTAAAATTGAATATTTCTCACCTTTAAACGATGAAGGGTTGCCTGATGTAGATGGATTGTATATCGGTGGAGGATATCCTGAACTCTTTTCCAAGGAACTTAGCGCAAATGAAAAAATGCTTCAAGAAATTAATACTTTCCACTTGGAAGATAGGCCTATCTTTGCTGAATGTGGTGGTTTAATGTATCTTATGAATTCCATCCATGAAGATAAAGTTGTTAATGTATATCCTTACAAAGCAATTTTAACAGACAGGGTGCAAGCGCTAAAGTATACAATTGCCGAAGTTACCGAAGACAATATCATATCCAAAAAAGGAGAAAAATTCCACGGTCACGAATTCCATTACTCCAAAGTATTGGTTGATTCAAGTAACATTCAGCACAAGCTGGCATTCAATATATTGAGAGGAAAAGGATCATACAATAACCAAGATGGATTTATTGAGAGAAATACTCTTGCAAGTTATGTTCACACCCATGTAGCTGCAATGCCTGATTTTGGAGGAAATCTGGCCATATCTGCAAAAGAGCTTGGAGGATAGAAAATGAAATTTGAAAAAATTGATTTTTTCCAACCATTGTTAGTTGTAGTTGCAATACTCATATTTTTAGCAATGGGATATATAGGCTCATTCAATTACAGATTTGAAGACCCGTTGAAACCGGAAGTAATATTGACCGTCATATTTGCATGTATCATTTTTGCAGTCGGTGCAGTATGTATCAAATACAAAATTAATGTAGAAAAAACTAAAAGTCTGGATTTTTTATCCGAAAAACTCATACTGGCACTTGTCATAATCGCATTGATTCTGCAAACCCTCAACATGGTATTGCTTGGAGGAATTCCCCTATTCAATAGCGTATTGAAATCAAATGCCACAACCAATATCTGGAGAGTAGCCTATCCACTATTTTTAATAATGATAAATATCCTGCTTGCAAAGTATTACAGTAAGAAATATCTGCTACTGGTAATTCTCGGAGCATTGATTTTCGGTTTAAATGGATATAGAACTTCAGTTCTTGGAATTTTAGGAAGCTCTTTTATTACCCTTTATTACCTTAAAAAAATATCAAGAAAATTAGGCATAATCTTTATAGCCATAATTGCTGTTGGAATGTTAGCAGTCGGATACATTGCATCACAATCAATTGCGAACCAACATTGGACATTAAACCCATTAGAACTTGTTTTTTACAGAGCTGCATTCACTTTAGAAGTATTTGAAAAAATAATACCTTTAGGCGGAAGCACACACGGACATATATTAAGCATGATTTTTTCATCAGGAAGTCCAAGAACATTTATCGGCCAATATGTACTTCATTATGACGTATGCTTAACATCCACATTGTTTGGTCCTGTATATCTTGATTTCGGATTAATCGGACTTACAATTCAAATGTTATTTATGGGAACATTTTTACAGTTAGTACATAAAATAAAAGAAGGAATAGGAGTAGGGATTTACTCCATAATATTAACACACACATTAATTTGGATAGAAACCGGACCAACAGACATAATGATTTGGTTTTTATATCTTTTAGGTTTGATTTTAATAATAATGAATTTTAATTATATTAAATTAAATAAAAATTAATATAATTAATATTACTAATGAAATAAAGAATATGAATGTTCCTCTTACGATGAAATCACCATTTCTTTCAGCATATAATGATAAACCATAAGATAAAATCAATGCTGCAAGCATTTCGATTAATCCGGTGATACCAGCATCAAGTCTTAACAGCCTTCCGCAGATAAATGAAAGAAGATAAGCAACAACTACAACAACAATAATCATTATAATTGGATTTTGAATTAATTGGAAGAACCGTGAATTCTGAAGGCTTCTTTGATTATAGTTATATAAGGTAGTATAACCAAAACTACTATCCCTCGGAGCGTGAGCCCCCCTATTCAATAGAGAAGAAAATCCACCATGGTGAACTCCTCCATCATCTTGCCTATAAAGAGTATTTTTATAAACAACAGGATTTTGTTCACGTCTCTGCATCAGATATTCCATATCTGAAGCATCATAACTATATTCAGGATATTCCTCATCAATATAAGCTGCTGCTCCGCCATCATAGGAAGTGTTATCCAAAGTAGTTTGAGAAGTTCTATCTTGGTATTTTTTAGCAAGTTCCAGCAAATTATCCCGATCTACCAATTTAATGTTTTTACGAAGTGCATAATTGGTTGCCTGACTTGAAAAATAAGAAGAAGAAACAATTGTGACCTTGGATGCCTTTAAACTTTCTCCAACTTCTTCCATCTCTTTTAAAACATCCACCCCAATTTCAAAGTCTTTATCATAGTTTTTACATGCTACAACAACACCAAAATCCCCAAGTGTTGTTGGCAATATGGCATATATATCTATGACTTTCTGAGAGGTTTTAAAATTCTTATAAACCTTGAAACCAGAGTCCTCCATTACCTTAGCTATGAAATTAATAAGTTGTGGTTTTTCCAAATTTCCACCCGCATGTGTTTTTAAAAAAAAATTACTAATATATTTTATACATTAAATTGTTATTAAAGTTTATCATAATTTGCTAGAAATCTAAAAATATTTTAACAAGGTTATACCTTAATAAATATATGAAAGCATTAATAAGTAATGATGATGGAATAACCGCTTCAGGAATCCTTGCTGCAAAAAAAGCAGTAGATGAATTATGTGATACATATGTAGTGGCACCTGAAACACAACAAAGCGGTATTGGACATGCATTAACACTTTATGAACCATTAAGAGTAAATGAATACACTTTAAAAGACGGAAGTTTGGGATATGGTGTAAGCGGGACACCTACCGATGCAGTAACTATCGGATTATTTGAGATATTATCCGAACATCCCGATATCATGATTTCTGGAATAAATACAGGCTATAATTTAGGAAAAGCAGAATTAACAACTTCAGGAACTTTAGGAGCTGCTATTGAAGCGGCAAGTTTTGGAATTCCAACAATAGCAATTTCACAGGAAGTAATACGAGACGATATTAAATTTGAGAACGGTGAAGTTGAAATAGACTTCAATTTCGCTACAAAAATGCTAAATAAAATAGCCAAAATTGTTTTAAAAAAAGGTTTACCTGAAGGAATTGATTTGTTAAACGTGAATATTCCTGAAAATCCGATTAATGAGGAGTTTGAAGTAGTTACATTAGGAAAAAGAATGTATACACCCATAATTCATGAACGTCTGGATCCTCGTGGAAAGCCATACTACTGGATTGGTGGAGAGCCATACGATTTTGATGAGCCTGGAAGTGATGGGTATGAATTACGTAAGGAGCATAAAACTACTGTAACTCCCTTAAAAATAGATTTGACAAGCGATATGAGTTCATTAAAAGAATGGTTAAAATAAAATACTTATAAATTTAAATCTTTAAGTATTTTATCTCTTTCTTCTCTAAGTTCATTTAAAATCTTTTCATCTGTGCATCCGTCTCTTTTTAACTGTTCAATTGTTCTTGTAATTGCTTCTAAATTTTCTTCTAATTGATTAATTGCCATAATATATATTATCAACATTAAAGTATTTAAAGTTGAAACTTCAAAATAAAAATAGAATTATAACCAAGGATTTGAAAAAATGAGTCACGATAAAGATAATGTAAATAAACTTTTTACTCAATTTAAAAATAAATATGTAACTGTAGATTTAAGAGGCGACTATCAAAGTGAAGGAAAAGTAATTGCTATAGATAATTATTTAAATCTTGTCCTTGAAAATGAAAACGGCCTTGAAACCATTAAAGGCGGAAATATCATATTTATTAGTTTAAAAGAAGATTAGGAAATTTTAGAAATCTACTTCTATTCCTAAAATCTCTTTTTCACCATTAAAAACATCCATTGCTATTTGTGCAGCACCAATTGCACCTGATTCTTTTGAAATAACTTTTAATTGATACTTATTTTTGAAATATTTGTTAATTTCATCTTCAAAGTTAAAGGGTTCGGTTGCACTTCCTACAGAACCTGTCAAAACAATGCCTTCAATATCATTATTGCAAGCAATATCCAAACCTGCAATTTCCATAGCTACAGTCATGATTAATGTATCAATTGCCAATTTGGCATCTTCATCGCCATTTTTATAGTTTTCCAAAAGTTGATCTTTCATATTTGCAACTTTACCATCGATTCCGGCAATTTTAATTGCTCCAGCATGAGAAAAACAATCGTTTGCAGATGCATTGTTCTCATCAATATCCCTAATCATTTCCAAATCGATAGGTCCGTGGACAATACCCATAGCGCCCAGACATGCGTCGATAGCTCCCTTAATTTTTCCATCCTCAATTAGAATATCCACACTGTTTGAAGAGATATCTGCAACAATGAAATTGTTCCAGCCGGTTTCCTTAATTGCATTATAGGAAATGCTTACCTTTTCCGGACTTGCCTGGTGTGAGTAAGCGGCTCTAAACAATCTATCCAAAGAAGTGGAATCCTTGTGAAGACCAGGAATCATTACGGACGGAATATTTAATTCCTGTAACTCTGAAAATACTGATGTTCCACCACCAGTTACCTTGCCTGCACCGTTAATGGATAAAATTCCCCTGTCCTTGACATTTTCAGTAGGCAAAATTCTATTTATGCCATCACCCATTGCATAAGTAATGGCCATTAACTTCACAGAATCTAAATCAATACGTTTGGTCAGTTCCTCACTAGCGGAAACTAAACCTTTTTTACTTTCTTCCCTTCCTATTTTAAAAATATCGATAATATCTCCGTCATCAGACATTATGCAAAAAGAGATTCCAGTAGTTCCATGGTCCATACCAATAAATACCATGATTACCACACATTAAAAAAAAATTATTATATAAAAAAAATAGTAAAAGGATTAAAAAGACTTAATCGTCTTTTTGTAATCCACAAGCTTTTCTTAATCTTTCACCAACAATTTCAATATCTTTTTGACCTTCAGCAGCTCTCATTTCTTTTAAGTTAGCGCCGTCAGTAGCGTTTTCTTCAGCCCATTGTTTTTTGAAGGTTCCATCTTGGATTTCTTTTAAAACTGCTTTCATACCGTCTTTTGTTTCTTGAGTAATAACTCTATTACCTCTGGTTAATCCACCGTATTCAGCAGTGTTACTTACATCATGCCACATTCCAGCAAAACCTTTTTCATAGATTAAATCAACGATGAGTTTTACTTCGTGACAGGTTTCAAAGTAAGCGATTTCAGGTTGATAACCTGCTTCAACCAAAGTGGTAAATCCTGCATTGATTAATTCTGTAATACCACCACATAAAACAGTTTGTTCACCGAATAAGTCAGTTTCTGTTTCTTCTTGGAAAGTGGTTTCTAAAACACCTGCTTTGGTTAATCCGCAAGCTTTTGCCATACCTAATGCGAGTTGTAAAGCATCACCAGTAGCGTCTTGTTGAACTGCTACTAAACCAGGAATACCGAATCCTTCTTCGTAAGTTCTTCTTACCATGGATCCAGGTCCTTTAGGTGCAAACATTACAATATTCACATCTTCATCAGGTTTAATTAAACCAAAGTGGATGTTGTAACCGTGAGAGAATGAAATGGTGTTTCCAGATTCAACATATGGTGCAATTTGTTCATTGTATACTTTTTCTTGGATTTCATCAGGAAGCAAAATGTGAATGATATCAGCTTCTTTAGCTGCATCTTCAATGGTTTTTACAGTCATGCCATCTTCTTTGACTAAGTTCCAAGAACTACCATTTTCTCTTACACCAACAATAACATTAGCTCCACTGTCAGCCATGTTTCTAGATTGTGCTCTACCTTGGGAACCATAACCAATTACTGCAATGGTTTTACCTTCTAAAGCATCTGTATTTACATCTGCATCGTAGTACATTTTCATTTAAATCATCTCGTTAAATAAATTTGATAAAAGTTACGATATCAAATAACTATCACTTAATAAATATGATTTTTTATATTTATAAAAGTAACCTAAATAACTTTTAAATACTATTAACTGTAACATATAGTATACAGTTATTAGGTGATATTATTAGAAAATTATATTCAATATTGTTATTTTCATTAATTTTATTTTTAGGCATCGGAATCGTGTCTGCATCTGAAAATAATACCGATACGGGAGATATTGAAAATTTAATAGATGAATGTGAAGATCAAGGAAGCATAAAACTTGATGAAAAAACATATGAATTAAATCCTGAAAAGGAAACACACTTATATCTAAACAAATCCATTTCCATTGAAGGAATCAAAGAAAAGACAATCATTGATGGTAAAAATTCCACTTTATTTTTAGATACTGAAAAAGAACCGGAACCTGACTATAATGGAACAGTCATAATTGCAAAGGGCCTTTACGACATCAAAAATACTGGAAAGCACATTATTTTTAAAAATATTACCTTTAAAGATTTAAATTTGATAAGTCGCCATAAAATGGACTTTCTAGATTGTAAATTTATCAATGCAAATTTTACCAGCAAGGAATTGAATAATACCTTTGATAACTGCGTGTTCAATGAATCAAAAATTGAATTGAACTTATATCAGGGATACAAGTACTATTCAAAAATAATCGATTGTGCTTTTTATAACTCTACAGTTACTTCAAAAAACAATTACTTCATTTTTATCTGTGGAAGCTCAATAATATTCATGCAAAACAACATAGATTTGATAAATTCCAGTCTAAACAATTCAGAAATTTCACTATCCCATTATAACATTAACATAAATAACTTAAAATTCCGCAATTCAAATTTAAAAGGATGGTCAGACAGAATCAACGTTAGAAACACCTCATTTGATAGACCTATAATTGACCTTGAATATAGCTATATTAACTTTGAACAGGCAATTTTAAATAACTCCGAACTTATGTTTCAAGGAGGATATTACAACAAAGGAAGTGAAGTGATTTTAAAAAATACCCTAATCAATAACTCCACTTTTGAATTTACACCGAACATTTATTCTGATGAATCTATCTTTATAATTGAAAATTCAACTGCTGAAAACTCCAAGATAAAAGCAACAGAAACCAATATCAAATCAAATAACTCAAATTTCTATAAAACAACAATTGAATCCCATATCTCAAATTTAAATATAAACAATTCCAACTTTTACAACGACGGAAATCTATCCAATACAATTATAATATACATGAATTCTATAGCGAATACAAGCAACATCATCGAAAACTCATATCTGATAAACAATACCGGAAAATACGAAATCAACAACAAGGACATTAATTTTGATACACTCTACAGAGTATCATTTAATAAAAATATTACCTATTACATAAATGACAGCATTACTTTCAACGTTAAAGATTGTTTTGGAAATCCAGTAAAAGATGTTAAATTATTTATCGAAAATCCAAATGAACCATATACAAGTTTTGTCTTTACAGATAAAAATGGGAACGCAAAATACACCCTTAACACTGTTGGAGAATTAAGCCTTAACGTATACTATTTTGATGATGAATTCCTTTTTAACAGTAAACGATACTTCACACAAGTGAATTTGACTGTAAATCCTAAAATAACAGATATAAAATTAATTAAAGACTTTAAATTCAACAGATATTCAAAAATCAATAGCTTTTTAGAAATAAAAATGGTAGGTAACCATACTTGTGATTTATCAGACAGGACTGTCATTTTTAAAGTATTTACAGGTAAAAACTACAAAACATATCGTGAATCAGCAGGTTCCGATGGAGATGTGATTTTTGAAATTCCTACAAAACTTGATGCAGGAGTTCATAAAATCCAGGTTATTGTCGAAAAAGAAATCATGAAAACAACATCAATTAAGATTGATAAAGCCAGAACAATCGTTAAAGCTCCACAAGTAACCAATAAATTCAAAAAATCAAAATATTTCAAAGTTACAATCAAAAATAAAGAAACAAAAAGAATGCTTTCTAACGTTAAAGTTAAAATAAAAGTATTTACCGGTAAAAAATTCAAAACATACACAGTTAAAACAAATAAAAAAGGAATAGCTAAAATAAACACCAAAAACCTAAAAACAGGAAAACACAAAGTTGTAATTTCATCCGGAAATAAAAACTACAGCATATCTAAAAAAAGTTTGATAAAAATAAAAAAATAGATGGGGGATTAATAACCATCTACTAAAACTTTTAACTCACCTGTTACGATATCGATGATAAGACCGTGTACCGGTACATCAGGTATTAATGGGTGGTTTTTGATTTTTTCACAAACGTTTTTAACGTTTTCTTCTTCAGATTCGAATCCACCAATCCATTCAGCCAAATCGTATTTAGCAATATCTTCCTCTTTGATACCGCGAGCGAGCATTTTTTCTTTTAAAGCTTCAGCATCAGCACCAGCCATACCACATTCTGTGTGACCTACAACCATGACTTCTTCAGCACCGAGGTTGTATAAAGCTGCACCAATAGATCTGATTGCATCTTCACCTACAATGGAGTTTCCTGCGTTTCTAACGATTTTTGCATCTCCTCTTTTAAGACCAAGTGCTGGTTCAAAAAAGTCGATTAGTCTGCAGTCCATACAGGTTAATATAGCTAATTTCTTAGCTGCATGGTGAGACATTTCTTCGCCTTCAAAGTTTTCTACAAATTCCTTGTTGTCTTTTAATACGTTTTCTAATATAGTCATTTTATACTCCCCTTGACATAGCTGTAAGGCCAGTACGGGCTATTCTTTTAATTCCATAATTTTCTACTAAAGATATGAATGCATTAATCTTTTCCTTATCTCCAGTAAGCTCAACCATCAATGTTTGTTCCGAAACATCTAAAATATGTGCTCTGAAAATATTTGTATACTGCATTATTTCTGCTCTTGCTTTAGCATTAGGAACAGCGACCTTAACAAGACACAATTCCCTTTTAACAGCAGATTTAGTAATATCTTTAATCTTGATAACATCAATTAATTTATTTAATTGTTTTGTAACCTGTTCAAGCCCTTTTTCATCTGCATGAACAGTAATTACCATACGGGATTGTCCTTCTACTTCTGATTTACCGACAGTTATACTTTCAATATTGAATCCCCTTCTATTAAACATTCCAGCTACTTTTTGCAAAACCCCTGGTTTATCTTCAACCAATGTGGAAATAACGTGATATTCTGTATCCATTTAAATCACATCCTTTTCAAGTTTATATTCACCAATCATCTCATTAATTCCAGCTCCAGGAGGAAGCATAGGAAGTGCCTCTTCGGAGTCAATAACAACATTTAATAAAATAGGTTCATTATCTTTAATTGCACTTGATAAAGCTTCTTTAGTTTCGCCAGGTTGTGTAATCCTTACTCCAGTTACACCAAAACTTTCTGCCAATTTAACAAAGTCAGGGCTATTACCCAACAATGTTTGAGAGTGCCTTTCATTATATAGTAAGCTTTGCCATTGATATACCATTCCCAATGTTCTGTTTTCCAAAACAACTGCAATAACAGGAATGTCATATTCGCGAACAGTAGCTAACTCCTGACAAACCATTAAAAATCCACCATCACCGTTTATAGATACAACAGGATCATCCGGACAAGCCACTTTTGCACCAATCGCTGCTGGGAATCCGAATCCCATAGTTCCAAGACCGCCTGATGAAATGAATTTACGTGGCTTTTGAGTGTCAAAGAAATGTGCTGCCCACATCTGATTTTGACCTACATCAGTTGTTAAAATTGATTCAGGAGTTAAAACATCTGAAATTTCTTTTATAACAGTTTGTGGTTTTAATGGCACATCATCATAACTAACACGAGGTTTTAAATCTTTATTTTTTTGTTTTATCATATTAGTCCAATCATTTACTTCTGATGGAACTTTATAATCTTTTAAAACTTTATTTAATGAAGATAAAACATTTTTTGCATCACCTACAATAGGCAAATCCACATCCACATTTTTGCCTATTTCTGCCGGATCAATATCAATATGAATTACTTTAGTATCCGGAACAAAACTATCCAGCCTACCAGTGGTCCTGTCTGAAAACCTTACACCAATAGCTATCAACAAGTCAGATTCATTAATATAATCATTTGAAACTTTTCTACCATGCATACCAAGCATACCTAATGCCAAATCATCAGTTTCATCAAAAGCTCCTTTACCCAAAAGTGAAGTCATTACTGGTGCATTGATTGTATTAGCTAACGTTTTCAATTCACAGCATGCATTTGATATGATTACTCCCGCACCAGCCAAAATCATTGGCTTTTTAGCCTGTTTAATTAAATCACGAGCTTTTTTGATTTGTTTGATATTTCCTTTAACAGTCGGATTATAACCTGGAGTTTCAATTAAAGAGTCGTCAAATTTTGTTAATTCACCCTCTTGAACTTCTTTAGGAACATCTATTAAAACAGGACCTGGTCTTCCACTAGAAGCAATTTCAAAACTAGATTTAATCATTGAAGGTATTAAATCAGGGTTTTTTGGTTGATAACTATGTTTTACTATAGGCATAGTAATCCCAATTATATCTGCTTCTTGAAATGCATCATTACCAATTAAATGAGTAGGAACTTGACCAGTGATTGCCACAATAGGAGAAGAATCCATATAAGCAGTTCCAATACCAGTTACAAGATTGGTTGCACCAGGACCTGAAGTAGCCAAACACACACCAACTTTTCCGGAAGCTCTTGCATAACCATCTGCCGCATGAGCTGCCGCTTGTTCGTGCCTAACTAAGATATGATCGATATCTGCATCATATAACATATCATAGAATGGAATTGTTTGTCCACCAGGATAACCAAATATAGTTTTTACCCCCATATTCTTGAGGGATTCAATTATCGCTTCTCCGCCTCTCATCGTAATAACCTTTTTATATATTATACACTAACTTATGTATACAAAAATATATATAATTATCTTAATTGAAAAAAAATATTTTAAAAAAAAGGATTAAAATGAATTATAAAAATTTAATATGCCACAGAAAACCTGAAAGGAGCTTTTTTATCAAAGGGCATCAATTTCCAGTGTGCGCCAGATGTACCGGCTTTTATACTGGATTAATCATTTTTTTAATTTATGACTATTTTTTTAATATTGACTATAGCCTCAACTTATTAATTTTTTCAATAATACTTTTGATACCAACATCAATCGACGGATTTACACAATTATTGAATTTTAGACAGAGCAATAACACATTGAGATTTATCACTGGAGTGATTGGTGGAATAGGATTAATAATTTTTTTAAAAATAGTAATTCAATGGCTTTTGAAGATGATTACATTGCTGTAATTATATACAGCAGTTATTCATCTTTTAAAAAGTAATATAAAATAGCTTTTTGAGCATGCAGTCTGTTTTCTGCCTGGTCAAAAACAACAGAATTTGGACCATCAATGACCGCTGTTGTAACTTCCTGATCCCTGACTGCAGGCAAACAATGCATAAAAATAGCACCATCATTTGCCAAGTTCATTAAATCTGAATCAACTTGATAAGGAGATAAGGCCGCTTTCCTTTGTAATTCTTCAGCTTCATCACCCATACTAACCCAAACATCAGTATAGACAACATCAACATTATCTAAAGCAACATTTAAATCATCACTAACAGTGATTTTAGTATTCATTTCCTTAGCATACTCATTTGCAATTCTTAAAACATGTTCATTAGGTTCATATCCTTTAGGGCAAGCAATAGACATGTCCATTCCTAAAAGTGGGGAAATTAATAAAAGGGAATTACATACATTATTTCCGTCACCGACGAAACATATTTTCTTATTTTCAAAAGTTCCAAAATGTTCTTTGATTGTTAAGACATCAGCCAATGCCTGACAAGGATGTTCCACATTGGTTAATCCACTAATAACAGGTACATCAGAATGTTGGGCTAATTCAACTACATCACAATGTTCAACAGCTCTAATCATTATTCCATCAACGAAACGGCTTAAAACCTTTGCAGTATCATAAATCGGTTCTCCTCTTCCCATCTGTAAATCATTAGAAGATAAAAAGATTGCTCTTCCGCCTAACTGATACATTCCAACATCAAAAGAAACTCTAGTTCTTGTTGATGATTTTTGGAATATCATCGCTAATGTTTTACCTTCAAGAGGACTTTTCTCCACTTCACCTGCTTTAATTTTTATAGCCAAATCCAAAATGTCTTGAACATCGTCTTTTATATCACATATTGATATCAAATTACCCATTAATAATTCCCCTTAGAATAATCTTAACAAAATTAAATATATTACATTTATATATATTAAATGTTTCTATGACTTCATTTTAAAATTAATATCCCTCAATGTAGAAATTACTGGAACCAGCAAGAACAGATAAATAAAATCCTCTGAAAAATTGAAATCAAGAAGATTTACAGCAATAGTAAGGCCCATAATAATGAGGAATGTTTTTAAAACATATCTCTTTTCAGTTTTTGAAGGATTATTCTCTAAAAATCCCATATTATATGCATATATATACATAATTAAAAAGAACAGAATTGTCAAAAATATATTTAATCCAAATAGCACATTGGATATGAAAAACATTGAATAAGAACCTATTATAGATGTTGTAAATGGGATACATGAAATGCAAGCCAAAAATAATATATTAATCCATAAAAAGGGCATATTTAATGAATTAATTTTTATAAATTCATGATGATAAATCCAAAAAGAACTGACTAGAATAAAACTAACAATAGTCAACCCAAAAGAATGAGCAATTGAATTTAAAAAAGTTATAAACTGCCCTTCTGTTATCAAATGAGCTTGAGGCAAAGCCATACCAAAGACCAGAAGAGTCATAACCATTCCAAAAATACCATCAGTTAAACCAATCAATCTTCCAGGGTCAATATCAATGTTGCTTTCAAAAGATTGCCTAGCCCTATGAAAAAAGCCGGTTTTTATATTGTCTACTTTTTTTTCGACATCGGGATTAGTTAAGTATTTATCTTGAAAATAAGCTCTAAAGTTTCTGATTTTTTCGACATCTTCTTCATCTAAGTCTTCAGCCATATCTAAAAGTTGAGTGTTGAAATAATTTCTTAAACTTTCATAATCATGAAATTCTTCGCATTCATCATCCTTTTTGATAATATCACCAAATCCAAAAAAAAAGAGTAAAAAGAAATTTAGTTTAAAATTTCTTTCATATGTTCAACACGTTTGTTGACAAGATCTTGAGTACCAACATCTCTTCTGTGGTAAACATTACCTTTAACAAATTCACACGCCTTTTCAGCTACTTTTTCAGCTTCCTCGATTGATTCACCACTAGCTACAATACCTAACGCCCTTGAACCAGACAAGTGAATTCCATCATCTTCCTGGGAAACTGCAGCATAGAATACTTTGGCACCCATTTCTTCAATAGCTTTCTCATCCACTTCAATCAGTTCTCCAGCATATTGAGTTTCCGGATATCCATCTGGCACAATATATTTGCAAACGCTAGCCTTGTCTTCAAATTCTACCTTATCCAAAGTACCGTCGACAACAGCTTGACAAACATCGACCAATGGAGTTTTTAAAAGAGGCAATACATTCATTGCTTCAGGATCTCCAAATCTGGCATTGTACTCAATAAGCTTTGGTCCATCAGCAGTTAACATGAATTGACCATATAGAATTCCTTTATATGGTTCTGCTTCCTCAGCAATAGCTTTTAAGGTTTCTTGCATAATTTCAACGGCAGCATCATAATTTTCTTGGCTTAAGAATGGCAATAATCCACCAACATCAGAATAAGATCCCATTCCTCCGGTGATTGCACCGACATCTCCTTCGAATGCGTGAGGATGGTCCTGTGCTGCAGGCATTGGGGCTAAGTGTTCTCCATCACAAAATGCTTGGATAGTGAATTCTTCACCTATCAATCTTTCTTCAATAATTACTTGAGCAAATCCACCCATTACATTATCAATTACTTCGCAGGAATATTCCTTTGCTTCTTCATTGTCTTTAAGATGGTCACCTACAATTTTTACTCCTTTACCGCCAGTTAATCCAACCGGTTTTACTACAACATCACGGTCAAATTCATCTAAAAATGCAGAAACATCATCAGAATTATCAAATACTTTGTAAACTAAAGATCCTTCGATTTTATAGTCTTCAAAGAGTTTTCTCATAAATGACTTATCAGTTTCAATTCTAGCTGCACTTTGTGTCGGTCCAACACATTTGATTCCATTTTTTTGAAGCTCATCAACGATTCCTTTTCCTAGTGGAGCTTCTGGACCAATAAATGCAATATCAATGTCATTTTCAACTGCATATTCAGCTACTTTTTCAACTTCTCCCTCATCACCTTGTTTAAACTCAGCGATTTTGGACATACCAGGGTTAATCTTACTCATGTAACAATATAATTCCACATCATCCTTTAAGGCATCAGCGATAGCATGTTCACGAGCACCAGTTCCAACAACTAAAACCTTCATAATCTAGTCTCCTATTAGTTTAAAATATGTAACTGAAAATATTTAAAATGTTTCAATATATAACAGAATTAACATTACTATACTTCATTAAACTTCAAAATAGTTCATGGCCTAGAAAAGTTAATATACCCTTCAATTAAATAAAGTAAGGTATAGGTGATATTAATGAATAGAAATATAATCATTGCTATTTTAGCTATTATCATCATTGCTGCTGCTGGAGGAATTGCATTCGCACAAACATCCGCTGCTGTAGATGGTAATAAACAAAATACACAAATCAATTTCTTAAGTAACTCCCACTTAAAAAACGGGGAAATGGTGCAATTTGAACTAAAAGATTCTCAAGGAAAAGCAATTGCAGATCAACGAATAAACATTACTTTTGAGGATAATGGTCAAAAACAAAACTTCTCAATTAAAACCGACAATAACGGTAAAGGAGGACTTGTATTAAACAATGAAGCTGCTGGTAATCATGAAGTTACCGTGACCTATGGCGGTAACGATAAATACAACGGATGCAAAGCAAACCAAACCATAACTATTGAACAAGGAACTACTTCAGAAACCGAAAAGGTATCTGGAAATTCCACTGCAAGTACTGTAAAATATAACGAGAAAACTACATCATCCAATTCATCATCTGGTTCCAGCCTTTCTGAAGGACCAGGACCTAACTTATACTATGATGAAGAGTTCAATGTTTGGTATGATGACAACGGTATAATCAGAGGAGGACAATCTGACGGTAAGAGCATGTGGGACCTCGTTAACAACCAACCTATTGTTACTGAAAATGGTTTAGAATAAACCATTTCTTTTCTTTTTTTTACTTAAACTTTTAACACCACCTTTAAATACGAACATTTCCATTTGAACTACCTCGACTTTGGTGAAGTCGAGGATTCTTACTTCACGGGCTGATACTCTCCCACGAGAGTAGGATTACCG
>NZ_CAJOJM010000028.1:0-20474 GCF_905234905.1 Methanobrevibacter sp. UBA188
GAACACGAATAATTCGTATAAAACTTATAAAAAAGTTCCGATACTTACTCTTTTTCAGCGCTGAAACTCTGATGAAAAATTTGTTTTGTAGTTATTGATAACCCTTTTGAAACAAATGAAGATATTAAAATTAAATCATCAAATACTCAACATAATTCATTGTTTAATATGAATATTGCTCCCACTTCGTAAAATTGTTCTAACTTCGTAAAATTGCTTTTATTTCAAACAAAAACTATATTTAATCCTAAATTAATATAATAATAATTAATTATTCATTAATATAATTAAATAAAAGTAATGGAGGAATTTAATGACTAATAAAAGATTTTTCATAGAGTGCAATGGCATAATCGACAATTGGAAAAGTACAAATAAAGGTAATTGTGAAGATAGGCTCTCTTGGAGTGAACTCTGCGATACTCTCAATCAGTTGGATAAATTGGCAGATGAGAACCTTGATGAGTACAAACTCATTGTTGAATTAGAAAGCGAGGTTCAAAATTTGAAACTGAAACTTGTTGGTCTTGGTGCATTTGTAGTGAAAATGAAAAAAGACTTGGAGGATATGGGAGTGATAATCGATGCCTGATTTTTTATATGGTCTGTTTTTAGGTTCAAGTTTTGTACTGAATCTTGTTCTTGCAATATATTGTATCCTACTTATCAAAGCATATAATAAGATGAGTGACATTAATTGATTGTTTATTTAATTTATGAATTGTATAATGGTGTTGAACCAAGATTAAGAACTGGATATGTTAATAAGAGAACTGCTTACAAGAAAGTAGAAGAATAGAATAATAGAGAGAAGGAAAAGTGCATAGTTATTATATTAAAGAATTTGAGGTGATTGAATGACTGAAAAACAATTTACAGTAGAAGACATTGAAGACATGATTTATCAATTAGGAGTATTAATAACAGATGCCTCACAAGGGCTCCTCATTACCACTTTGAAAAAAAATTTTTTTGAAGAATATAAAAAATTTGACACAATTACTGCATGGGAGTGTTTTGTTGATGAAGTGAACCGTATAGAATCCGTTGTAGAATTACATGACTTTCTTGCAGAATGTAATAAGGAAGATTGGAAATTATTATTAGAAAGATTTGAAGGATGATTTTGAATGTCTAAAAATATTTAATTAATTATTTAATTAGTCATGTTCCATTAAATAATTTTCATTTAATCTAATTATTCTATTGAATATATTCGATTTAATAGAACTTGTCCAATTTAATAAAACAATCATATTTGTTCTATAAAATAATATTTGTTCGATTTAATGGAATATGTCCAATAACAAAAAACATATTAATTAGATAAAATAAAATAATAATAAAATAAGAGGGAAGTTTAACATGAAAATAATGCCCATTTCAATGCCAAAAGATATTGACAAATACTTTTTTAATAGGATAAAAGATATTAACATGATTAACACACAATTATCCACAGTAAAATTTGATATACCCCCACAACTCTTAATAACTGGATATCGTGGAGTCGGTAAAACATTTTTGCTTAGAAAAGTACTAAATGATCAAAGCGATGATATTTTAACCTCATTCATTGACCTATCAGAAATTATGGGAAGACAAAAAGGAAATCTAACTGAAGAAAAAGTTTTAAAAGCACTCCTAAATGCAATTGATGAAACAATTTCACAAAATAAAAAATCCTACAAAAAATGGATAGGAAAAATTACATCAACTATTAAAAAGTTAGAGCTGAAAAATTATGACTTTTCAGACAATGTAAATGTATTTGATATTCCAATTCCAGTAATTTCAGATAATTATGATAAATTGTCAAAATTCGTAATGGAATTGCCTCAAAAGATTGTTGACTCCTCAAATGATATAACTGGATTCATAATTGTAATTGACGAATTCCAATTGCTTAAAAATGTTGAAGACCCTGAGGCATTCTTTTGGTTAATGAGAAGTTTCACACAAAAACAATTCAATGTTGGATATGTTTTCACAGGTTCAGTTTCAAAAACCGCAGATATAATAAACATGATAAATGGTCAGGAAGGGGCATTCGGTGGAAGACTGATACAAATAAACATAGAACCATTTACCTTTGATGAAACAAAAAGATATATTGATGAAAAATCAAATAATTTAAAATTCTCAAATGAAGGATTTGAGAGATTTTATAATTGTACACGAGGAATACCATTATATATCAATAGCTTATCATCAATTTTACCAAATAATACAGTTTGTGATGAAGATATTATAAAAGAAACACTTCTATTAAATATAGACCAGGTAGCTATAATGTGGATTTATATCTGGGGAAGATTATCCCAAGGGGAAAAAGACTTTATCATTTATCTATTGGAACATGATGGGGCGACAAGGGCAACTTTAGATAAGCAATTAGGATATTCCAAATCAAGTGTTACTAGATTCATAGATTCCCTATCAAATCAAGGGATAATTGAATTTTCACAGAATAAAAAATTTGTTTTGGCCGATAAAATGCTCCAATTTTGGTTGAAAATCAAATTTGAAACCGCTGGGTGTTATCCACTATGATTAATTTAATTGAAAACACGGAAAACAATTAAATTATTTTAAAAAAAATACGAATAATTCGTATAAAACAAAATTATATATAATAACAAATTAGATAATAATATCAATTCATAGATAACACTATCCATGAATAAAAAACTTTAATAAAAGGTTGAAATTATGAAAGCAAATGCACAAAAAATAGCTGATGGAGTATACTGGATTGGTGTACTCGATTGGGACTTAAGAACCTACCACGGTTACACCTTAGACGGAACCACCTACAATGCATACATTGTATTCGGTGAAGATGAAGTAGCAATCATTGATAATGCTTATCCTGGAAAAACAAAAGAAATGATGGCACGTATCGATGATGCTTTTGCTCAAGAAGGAAGAGAAGTCAAAGTTGACTACATAATTCAAAACCACGTGGAAAAAGACCACTCCGGAGTATTAGTGGACTTACACAAAAGATTCCCTGAAGCACCTATTTACTGTACCAAAATTGCAGTAAATGGATTGTTAAAACACTACCCTGCACTTGAAGGCGCTGAATTCATCACTGTAGGAACCGGTGACTCCTTAGATGTTGGTGGAAGAACCTTAGCATTCCTCGATGCATTCCTCTTACACTGGCCGGACAGCATGTTCACCTTGCTTGCAGATGAAACCGGAATCCTATTCCCTAACGACGCATTCGGACAACACTTATGTTTCACCCAAAGATTCTCTGATGAAATCCCAGAATACGTCTTAATGGATGCAGCTCAAAAATTCTATGCAAACTTAATTACACCACTTTCCAAATTAGTACTTAAAAAATTAAACGAAGTAGTGGAATTAGGCTTACTCGACTCAATCAAAATGATTGCACCATCTCACGGTCAAATCTGGACTGATCCAATGCAAATTATCGGAGCTTACCAAAACTGGGCTACCGGTGTATGTGAAGATAAAATCACAATCATCTACGATACCATGCACTACTCAACCCAACAAATGGCTCATGAAATTGCAGAAGGTGCAATGTCTGAAGGTTACGATGTAGAAATCTTCTTCTTACACGAAGATGAAAGATCCGAAATTGTCAAAAGTATCCTAACCAGTAAAGGAATTGCTGTCGGTGACCCTACAATCAACGATGTTCCATACCCAAGTATCGGAGACATCATGTACTACCTCAAAGGATTACTCTTTAACAGAACCGGAATTGTAAGAAAAGCAGTTACCTTCGGTTCAATGGGTGGAAAAGGTGGAACACCTGCAATGCTTGCTGAAGAATTAAACAACTACGGATTCGATGTAATTGACAGTCAAGAAATTACTTTCGTTCCAACTGCTGAAGAAGACGCTGCAAGCTATGACTTGGGTGTTGCATTAGCTAAAGCATGTAAAGAGTTATAAATTCGTAAATTATATAAAATGTAAAAAATAATATACATAACGGAGATTGATATTTATGGTAAAATACGAACATGAAATTGGAATTACTAAAGGAACACCTGTAGAAAAATTTGTAGCAGGAAACTTTGAAGGAGAAACCAACGAAGTGGGTATTTACTTAGCTATGTCCAGACAAGCTTCCAGAGAAGGCTATGGGGAATTAGCTGAAGTATTCAAAAGATTAGCATGGGAAGAAGCTGAACACGCTGCAAGATTCTGTGAAATGAACGGAATCATCAAACCTACCCTCAAAGAAAACATCGAATGGATGATGGGTGGAGAAAAAATGGCTAACGCAGAAAAAAGAGAAGCTTCCGAAAAAGCTGAAGAAGCTGGAATCGAAACTGCTGCTGATTTCTTCCGTGAAAGTTCCAAAGACGAAGGTCGTCACTACAAAATCTTAGAAGGAATCTTAGAAAGATACTTCTAAGTGAAAGAATTTAATTATTCTTTCCTTATTTCTTTTTTTATAAAATACTGTTTTTTCAAAAGATTTATAAATAATAAAAAGATAATTATAATTAATTTTATTGAACAACCTTGTTTAATAGAATTTGGTAATGAATCTATAGCAAGGAAAAACAGGCGGCGAGAATAAAATTCTCTAAAACCTTACTAATCATTGATTCATTACCTTATTACTCGTTTTTTAGCATGTAGTATAACAGATATACTAAAAAAATAATTATTAATGTAAAACTAAAAATAAGAGATATTTTTGAGAGAAATTTTTATAAAAATCCAGCAACAATACTGAATACAATAATCATTGCCATAACAAGAGATAATGCATTGACAAGCGGTTTACACTTATCTTCAGGTAATTTATAGCTTAACAATATCTCAAGCATGTGTCCGCCATCCAAAGGCTTGAGCGGAAGCAGATTAAATAGACCAATTCCCAAGTTCAACATGAAAATCCATTGGAATAATTCAAGAAGCTCAAATAAGACCCATGGTATCGGACCTAAACTATCATTTATTAGCTTGAAATGCTTAGTTGCCTGAATTCCGAAAAATCCTCTGGATTCGTTATTTGGATTCTTATCCAAAGTCAGCGAATAGCTTCCCTGATCCGTTTGAACCGTTACATTATCACCCGGATTGTATCCGGTTATAATCTCCCCATAAGATGATGAATCATTAATCTGATGGTTATCAATAGCTTTTAATACCATTCCTTCCTTTAAAATACCATCTGAAGGAGAATCTGAAACTATTCTGTCAATGGCTATTCCATCCTCTTCAAAAAAGCTTGGAATGCCTGCAGATATTAAAGAAACAAGCACAATTGCAATCAATGCTAAAGTTATATTTGCTATGGAACCTGCAGCATAAACCCTTAATCTTGAAATTCTTTTAGCCTTTTTAAGTTCATCCTCATCAGGCTCAACGAATGCACCAGGAAGTATTGCAAACAACAATAAACCGATTGATTTGATCGGAATTTTTTCTCCGACAGCTTGGATACCGTGTGAAAACTCATGAACAATAAGAACAGTTGCAAGAGCTATCAAACCGTAAATGAACGGAATATAAATTGATGAACCGGGCATTTCAACTCCTGGAATGACTATGGAAACGGCAGGTGTTTCAAAAACCGAAGGCAGTGATGAAACTAATGTCCATGTTATAAATATCATGGCTCCAAATGCCACAACAATACCAACATTCATGTACCATCGCCAGAATGTTGGTGAAAAATTAGAAATTCTAGATATCAGCCCGCGAAGTCTTTGGGTTTTCCACATCAAAACTGGAAAGTTTATCTCAACTCCATGATTTGACAATTGTTTATGGAATATTCCGGCCAATATCCAGATGACAGCAAAGGCTATCAAATAATAATAAATCCCATTCATTAAAATACACCTTGAACTACCAAAGTAGTGAATCAAATAAGACTACATCAACTATATCATCCTTTTGATATCCTTCATCATTTTCGTCTATAATGATATAGCTGTTCGCCTCAACCATTGAACGAATTATACCAGAACCTCTGTTCAGCACATGTTTTGCATATTCATTATCACTGAATGCACGTATAAAATCTGTTCTACCTAATTGAGACGGTATTTTAAGTTGTGATACTCTATTGACAATGTTAAAGTTAAATTCACGTCCTTGCATTTCAAACAAGTATTTTCTTGCAAAAATATCAAATTGAGACATGGCTGCAACAGGCTGTCCTGAAAATGTGAACACGATTTTATCGTTTACGATTCCGGCACCTGCAGGCTTGCCTGGCCTCATAGCTACACCGTGAAAGAGAATTTCTCCAATCTCATCAATTACATCCAAAACAACATCACCCTTACTGATGGCTGTTCCACCAGTAGTCATGATAACATCATAATCCCTTGATGCATCAAGAATGGCTTGCTTTACCTCGCTGTAAGTATCTCCGGCATGTGCGATATCACAAAGAGCACCTGAATCTTCAACCATTGCCTTAATTGTAAATTGATTGGAATTGATAATTTTTGCCTTATCAATTTCATCCTTAGTAGGTTCAACAAGTTCATTGCCTGTTATAATTAACTTGACTTTAGGTTTTTTAAACACTTTAACCCTATCATAACCTGCAGAGGCTATCAGGCCCAATTCCTGGTATCTGATAAATGTATTTTTATCCAAAACCTTTTGACCCTTTTTAATGTCTTCAGATTTGGGAGATACGTTTTCACCTGGAGTCACCTGAGAATAGATTGTTAAATCGTCCCCGTCTTCGGTGGTGTACTCTTTCATTAAAACGGCATCAGCCCCATTTGGAATTGGAGCTCCGGTTGCTATTACAATAGCTTCGCCATTTTTAACTGTTTTATCTGAAAAATCACCAGCACCGATTGCATCAATAATTTTAAATTCTTTTGGTGCTGATTGTGAAGCTCCAAATGTATCTTCACCAATTAATGCAAATCCATCCATTGCTGATTTATCAAAAGGAGGTGAATCGTGAAATGCCATTATATCTTCAGCCAAAACCCTTTTGTGAGCATCATAAATAGAAATCTCTTCTGTGGCTGTGAATTTCTGATTATCGTTTAATAGCTTTGAAGCATTTTTCACGGAATCCAATTTTGACAAGAACATGTTTAAAACTCCCCCAAGTATTTATGCCATGTATTTTTCAATAACGCCATGATATGCATCATTTAAATCTTCAAAACTGAATTCGTGGCCGTTAATGTTTAATGAAGTTCCTTTTACCTCACCGATGACTTGTGCGTCAACATCCATTTTTTCCAAAATATCATCCAAGGCATCAGGACTGACAGTCAATAGGTATCTTGCATGACTTTCTGAGTATAACAATTGGATTTTATCAAGTTCATCATCAACCAGCTCAACTTCACATCCAAGGCCTGATTTGATAACCATTTCAGACAATGCCACAGCAAGTCCTCCGGCAGATACGTCGTGAACGGCAGTGATATTCTTATCCTCATCCTCATCAATAAGTTTTAAGACACATTGACCGTTGGCAACTTCCTCATCGATTCTGATTCTTGGAGCGGTTCCAACTTCAAGATTATGGATACACCTGTGATATTCTGAACCAGTCAATTCATCATAGGTTTTTCCGATTAAAATGATTTTGTCTCCTTCATTTTTAAAGTCCATGGTTCTTATGTTTTTGATGTTTTCTACACCGATTACACCAACAGCAGGAGTTGGATTGATTTTAATTCCTTCAGTTTCATTGTAAAAACTTACATTACCACTGATTACCGGTGCATTGAAGTTTTCAGCCACAAGACTCATTCCTTCAATAGCTGTTTTAAATTGCCATAGGATTTCAGGAGTTTCAGGATTTCCAAAGTTAAGACAATCCACTACGGCATAAGGGGTTGCACCCATTGAAATTACATTTCTTATTGCTTCTGCAACACATCCGCCAGCTCCATCGAATGGAGAAAGTTTGGTATGGATTGTATTGGAATCTGTTGTAAGTGCAATAGCTGTTTCATCATCTATTCTTAATACTGCCGCATCATCGCCAGGTTTTACTACTGTCCTGACTTGAACTTCGTGGTCATATTGTTTGTAAACCCATTCTTTTGAAGCGATATTCGGACTGGACAATAATTTTGGCAAGGATTCATAAATTCCAGGTTCTTTTAAGTCAGGTTTTTGAGTATCTTCTGGAATTTCTGCTATAGGCCTGTCGATTGAAGGTGGATCAGCAAGCAAAATTGTTGGAAGGTTAGCAATTTCTTCACCTTCATCTGAAATAATCATGTTATTTCCTTCAATAACCTCACCAATCACTGCTGATACGATTTCATGTTTATCACAAATTTCTTGAGCGAGTTTAACATCATCTGGATTGATGACAAATACCATCCTCTCCTGGGACTCGGAAAGCATGATTTCATATGGGGTCATTCCGGTTTCCCTTAAAGGAATTGCACGTAAATCCACCAATGCTCCGTTTTCAGATGCATCTACAAGTTCTGAAATACAGCAGGTAAGACCTCCACCACCTAAATCCTTAACTCCACTAACTTTAATTTTTTCCATTATTTCAAGTGAAGCTTCCAATACTCTTTTTTTGGTAAATGGATCTGCAACCTGTACTGCAGGCCTGTCTTCAGTTTCTGAGTCAGAAGTCAATTCTTCGGATGCGAATGTTACACCATGAATTCCGTCACGACCTGTGGTTCCTCCCATCAAAAGGAATACATCGCCATGGTTTGGTGCCTGTGCACGGACAATATTTTCCTTTTCAACAAGTCCCACACACATTACGTTAACCAATGGATTTGTTCTGAATGATTCATCGAATTCAATTTCACCGGCTACAGTCGGAACACCTACACGGTTTCCGTAATCGGAAATACCCTTTACAACATGTTCAAACAGGTATCTTGATTTTTCATCCTCTTCAAGAGGACCGAATCTAAGTGAATCCAAAAGTGCAATAGGCATTGCGCCCATTGAGATAATGTCTCTTAAAATTCCACCAATACCGGTACCTGCACCACCATATGGCTCAATAGCTGATGGGTGGTTGTGAGATTCCATTCCTACAGCCAATGCATATTTATCAGTTACAGATACTAGTCCTGCATCGTCTCCAGGACCTAAAATAATATTTTCCCCTTCAGTTGGAAATGCTCTTAGGAAAGGTCTGCTGCTTTTGTAGGAACAATGTTCTGAAAACATTACATCAAGCATTCCTTCTTCCAATTCATTCATTTTCCTTCCGAGAATTCCTTCAATGTATTCAATTTCTGAATCAGCTAAAGTCATGATAACACCCTAATTTTTAATTGAAATAATAACTTTTTCTCCTTCAATATCCCATTCTTTTGTAAAATCATCAGAATCAGTACTGCATTGCTCAGTATCAGAAATAATTAAACTTTTAGCTCTGATTTCGTGAGAAATAAATTCGGATTGCGGTACTATTAAATCTTTAAATTCTTCAGATGTTTCAACAGTGACATTAATGTTTGCTTCAACATCAAGGTCCAATTCCTTCCTCATGTCCTGAACCCTTCTTATAAGTTCACGAGCCATTGCTTCCTGTTTGATTTCTGGAGTGATATTTGTGTTTACAAATACATTTCCACCATCAAATTCAGATGAAACGAAATCATCCGGAAGTTCTGAATCGAATAAAACTTCTTCAGAAGACAATTCAATTCCTTCAATAGTAACGCTGCCGTTTGCATCCAAATCTGCTTTGATTTGATTACCGTCAGCTGTCTTTAAACCTTTAACTACTTTTCCCATGTCTCCTTTAAGTTTAGGACCTAAAATCTTAAGGTTTGGTTTTGCATTAAATGATAACTTTTCAAACTCGCTGGCGCATAAAACGTCTTTTGTATTGGATTGATCTTTAATAATGTCTTTTAACTCTTCAATAGCATTCAAAACATTTTCATCTTGAGATACGACAGTAATGTCGGATACAGGCCATCTGAGTTTATATTGTGCCATGTCACGTGCTTTGATGGATGCTTCGATTACTTCACGCACAACATCCATTTTAGCTTCAAGCTCCACATCTATTGCATCGTCATCATATTCCCAGTCAAGCATGTGAATGCTTTCGGGAGCTTCAGGATTTACTCCTTTTACAAGATTTTCATAGATTTCTTCACACACATGCGGTGCTATTGGACATAATACCTCAATTAATTTAACAAGGGCTGTGTATAAACTGTAATATGCACCTAACTTATCAGGATCGTCACTTTCAACCCATGTTCTTCCACGAATAAGCCTTACATACCAGCGGCTTAAATCTTCAAGTATGAAATTATTGATTTTTCTTGTTGCCTTATGGAAGAATAAGTCATCAAGGTCCTGAGCAACTTCTTTTACAAGAGTGTTTGCCTTTGAGATAATCCATTTATCTTCTGATCTTAAAATCATGTTGTCTTCAGTTAATCCAATCGGATTGAAGTTATCCAGTGACATGTAAGTTGTTGAAAATACATAAACGTTCCATAAGATGTTGAACATCTTGTTGATGTTTAGGATTTCTTCCCATACGAATTTTAAGTCATCCCATGGTTTTGAAGCCCATAATAAGTAGAATCTTAAAACATCCGCACCATATTTTTCTATTACTTCTTCGGGAGATACGACATTTCCTAATGACTTGGACATTTTGTTTCCATTTTCATCCAATACGAATCCGTGCATCAATACTTTTTGGTATGGACTTTTACCCATTGAAATTACTCCAGTTCCCAGTTGTGAGTAGAACCATCCTCTTGTTTGGTCATGACCTTCTGTAATGAAGTCATATGGGAACCAGTCTTCGAATTTATCTTTTTCTTCAGGATAGTATAGGGATGCCCATCCCGCTACACCGGAGTCGATCCAAACGTCCAGCACATCAGGGATTCTTTTGATAGCTTTTCCACAGCCGTCACATTTTACTTCAACTTCATCAACATATGGCCTGTGGATAAGATCGGCATCACTTACATTGATTTCATTTAATGATTCTGATTTTAACTCATCAAGAGAACCGATTACTTTCAGTTCTCCACAATCAGGACATTCCCATATAGGAATTGGAATACCCCAGTATCTTTGTCTTGAAATTGTCCAGTCACGGGCGTTATCTACCCAATCATGGAATCTGCCTTCTCCAGCCCATTTAGGTACCCATTCAACTTCTGCAATTTCATCCAACATTTTCTGTTTTATTTCTGTTACTTTCAAGAACCATTGTTTGGTAGCACGATAAATGATTGGGGTTTTACATCTCCAGCATACCCCGTATCTGTGTTCAATAGTTTCGACACGATACATTAAGTTTTTATCCTGTAAATCTTCAATAATTTGTTGGTTTTCTTCTTTTGTGAATTTGCTTGCATATTTTCCGGCATCATCTGTGAAGCATCCGTCTTCACCAACAGGGCAGAAAATTGGAAGTCCATTGGCTTGACCTACTTCAAAATCGTCTGGACCGTGTCCTGGTGCTGTGTGAACCAAACCGGTACCTTCACCAAGTTCTACATGGTCTCCAGGGAGGATTGTATGTACTTTTTCTATTTGTGAGTCAAATTCCATTTGTTTTGGGATTTCATCAGCCAAAATATAATCATAAGCCATGCCAATCAGGTCTTGGCCTTTGACTGTTTTGATGATTTCATACATCACTTCTTTTTCTTCAATGATTTGGTCTTCCTCATCCTCATTTTCAGCAGGTATTTTGGTTCTGTGGATTTTAATGCGTTTTCCTAAAACATCTTCCATCAGATTTTCAGCTAAAATGTAGGTTTCGCCATCTTTTGAAACATAAACATAATCAAATTCAGGATTTGCACAGATTGCAAGGTTTGCAGGAAGTGTCCATGGAGTAGTTGTCCAAACTAAAAAATAAGTGTCCTTTTCACCGGTTACAGGGAATTTAATATAGATTGACGGGTCAACTTTTTCCTCATATTCAATCTCTGCTGCAGCAAGTGCAGTTCCACAGTGAGGACACCAGCTGATAACCCTTTGATCGTTTACAAGCAAATTCTGTTCGTTTGCTCTTTTAAGTGTCCACCATGAAGATTCCATATATTTAGGGTCAAGTGTCATGTATGGGTCGTCCCAATCCATCCAAACACCCAACTGGTCGAATTGCTGTTCCATTGCCACCTTGTTTTCAAGAGCAAATTCCCTACATTTGTCGACAAATTTATCGATGCCTATTTCTTCAATTTCCTGCTTTGATTGAATATCCATCAGGTGCTCTACCTTATTTTCAATTGGAAGACCGTGCATATCCCATCCAGCCTGACGCCTTAAGCTAAATCCATTCATAGATTTGTATCTGAGGTATGAATCCTTAATAACCTTGTTCCAGGCTGTACCTAAGTGTATTTTACCGCTACAATATGGAGGTCCATCCAAAAATGAATATCTAGGACCTTTTTCTCTAAGTTCATTGACTTTTTTGAAAGTTTCTTCCTGTTTCCAGAATTTTTGAACTTTCTTTTCTATTTTATCGTGATCGTATGATTTATCTGCCTCTTTTATTGGCATTTTAACTCCTCAAAAGTAATAGTTTATAATATGTATCTTTTTGTTTTAGATAATAAATAAAGGTTATTGTAATTATTGAATATTTTAAAAATCTATAAGATTTAAAAATAAATTAAAGGCTAAATCATGAAGTTGAACTGAAGTTTTGTGAAAATCAAGCAATATTATGTTAAAAAAAATAAAGTTGATATAAAATAATAACCTAACTAATAACATGGGATTTTATAGAAAATACAATACGATTATTAGAACTATTGATAATTTCATTAAATTATACAAGGTTTCTAAAAAAAGCAAATCTAAGAAAAAAGATGATAAAAAATGAGAATTATTTATTTGATTGATTTCAACTGTCCGTATTCCTATATTGGACTTGAAAGAATTAAGAAAGCTTGCAAAAGTCTCGATTTGGATGTCGAATGGGAAATGAAACCTTTCGAACTTGAGCCTGAAGCGGGAAAAAGGCCTACAATAAGCATTACAGAAAGATATGCAGAAAAATATAATCTGTCTGATGAGGAAGCATCAGAGAGAATTTCAGAAATTGAAAAGATTGGACTTGATGACGGATTGAAAATCAATTTCAAAGATATTAAGCTTACAAGCTCAAAGGATGCTCTCAGATTAACAAAATTTGTGCAAATCAACCATCCTGAAATAACTTTAGACATTGTAGATAAAATATTTTACTCCAATTTGGTTGAAAACGAAAATATTGCCGATATAAACATTTTAGCAGATATTGCCGTTTCATGCGGATTGGATGAAAGCGAAGCCCGAAAAATACTTGAAAATAATTACTACAACATAGAAGTTTTCCTTGATATGGATGAGGCCATTTCAAATGGAATTACATCAACACCATGCTTTATTTTAAATAAAAAGGAAGAAAAACTAATTATTCCCGGAGCATTTTCAGCCGAAGAGTTTGAAATTGCCCTTAAAGATTTTGCTGAGGGCAATATTAAATCCAAAACCTATGGATTTGGAACATTGTAAAAAAATCACGTGAAAATTTAAAAAAAGAACTAATTATTTAGATAATGTTTGATTAACAAAATCCAAACTGACATCAGCAATCCTTGCAATATCTTCAATTCCATATCCTTCCTTATCTAAATTAATAACAAATCTTCTTTTTGATTCATCAACTTTCCTTTGAGCATAATCCTCAACTATCTTCATATTACCACCAACCAAATTTGAAATAGTCATATTCAGAGATTCGTCCACAACAAACTTATCACACAACATCAACACAACCCCCTTAACAAACTGAGCAATGTCCTTATCCAAATCAGGAACATTAGTTATAGCAACAGCAGAATTCAAAATACTATACTCAATACCATTACCACATTCCATAAAACAAATCAAGCTTATTAAGAGCAATTCCTTTTCACTTAACTGTTGATTGTTTGATATTTTAGTATTAATCATATTTAAAAATTCATCACCGTCATAACTTTTCAGCGAATGGATGTAAATCGAAAAACTTGAATCCGGATTGATTTTATAACATTTTGTCTTTTCAGCCTCAACAGTGCTTAAGACATGCACTTCAATGTCCTTTTGGGACTTGTTTTTCAAATGGTCAAATAATGCAGTGTACAGTCTGAATCTCTTTTTGTCTGAAGTGTCCACATATGTGCTTTGAAATTCAAGTATGATTATTCTGTCTTCAAGTTCGAATACCATGTCTGGCTTGTACATCTTCGGATCTATGATGCCATATTCAGTCTGATGGACTTCAACAATTTTTCCTTCAATATTAATAATATCCATAAGTTCCTGTCCATATACTTGGCCCTGACTTTTGAATATAACATCCTCATGAAATTCCATGAAAATACCTACCCCATTAAAATTTAATTTTTAGAATTTATTATTAATTTAAAAAGATATAAATCTTTTGTTATAGAATTAAAGCAATATTATTAATTCAAATAAAGAAAATAATAACAAATCAATATTTACATGAAAAATCAATTTATTTGTACGGTTTTTTTACAAGACGAAAGCAAAAATTATCCTAAGCCATTAAATCTTTAAATACTTAAAAAGAAAAAAATTAACCCATGATTTTAAATAAAACAACCAATGAATTAATTAATATCAAAATAACATATGCAAATAAATTTTTCAAGCGATTTAAAGGATTGATGGGGAAAAAAGATATTGACTTTGCAATATTGTTCTTAAACTTTAAAGACTCTTCAATACACACCCATTTCATGAGATTTGAAATTGACGTATATTTTTTAGACAAAAATAAAGTGGTATTTGAAAAAACAAGTCTAAAACCTTGGAAATATTATAAACCTGAAAAACAAGCAAGATATATTTTAGAAACAAAAAAAGATTTGTTAAAAATAAGAATAGGAGATGAACTAGATTTTATCTAATATTTCATCTGGAGTTTCAAATATCTTAATATTGTCAATGCTTTCCAATTTGCGGGTATTTTCAATGTCAATGTCCCTCATATATATTGTAATAATTTTTCCTTCTGAAATAGCATCATAAGGACATGAGTTTCTGCACAATCCACAGCCAATACATTTTGTAAGGTCAATTTCTGAATGAGGGATAATGGCCCCCTGTTCACATGAAAGAGCAGCTACACAATCATCACAATCCTGACATTTAGACAGTTCAATTTTAGAAGGAAGAACTGTATCAATTGGTCCTGGATGGATGTCTACAGGTACCATATACACTGGAACGGCACCCTTTCCGGATTGTGCAACGGCATTTGTAACCAATGTGTCAGCTATTCCATAGACAATCTTTGAAACTGTATTTGCTGTAGCCGGTGAAACTATTGTTAGGTCATATTTGCCTAAAGATAGGCGGCCTGTAATTGGATATGAAAATTTTTGGTTTGAATCAGTAGCTAATTCACGATATTTGCCGCCTGTTAAACGTTCAACACGTTCATAAAGTCCATACATCTTAAGAACTTCTTCTGCAGCGCCTGACAAAAATATTGTGACTTCATGTTCACCGGCCAGTTTTTCGGCCAACTGAACGGATTCACGAAGTAAATGACCAGCTCCAGTAAATGCAAATGCGATTCTCATTTTAATCTAATCTGTGATATTGATAAGCTTCTCTGTCTGAAAATGCATAATCGAGTTTTGTGTATTGGTTCATGAATTCAGCTACTTCATCAGCAATGTCTTCCTTATCTACAGCCACACGTTTAATGAATTCAGCAACTTCATCCATTTCTTTTTCTTTTAAACCTCTTCTGGTAATTTCCTGAGTACCTATTCTAATACCTGACGGATTGTCGGAGTTGTCCCTGTCATCTCCAGGAAGGAGGTTTTTGTTTAAGATTACGTTATTGTCTGCCAATTCTTTTGCAATGTCGGAAGCTGATCTGATATCAGATAAGTTTACTGCAATTTGGTGGGATTGTGTGAATCCTAAGTCTTCACATAATACGTTGAATCCTCTTTCATACATTGCCTGACCTAATGCCTGTGCATTTTTAATGATTTGTTTTGCGTAAGCTTCACCGAATTCCAACATTTCTGCGGTTGCAATACCTAAACCAAGCAAGTGGTGTAAATGGTGGTTACTTACAACACCAGGGAATACTGCCTTATCAATGATTTCCTCATTTTCTTTGTGTGAGAGAATGATTCCTCCTTGAGGGCCAGGGAATGTCTTGTGAGTACTTCCCATCATCAAGTCTGCCCCTTCTTTTAAAGGTTGCTGGAATTGTCCTCCTGCAATAAGACCTAAAACGTGAGCTCCGTCATACATTATAGTAGCTCCAACTTCATCAGCAGCTTCACGAGCTTCCTTAATAGGATGAGGGAATAAGAATAAGCTTCCACCGAATAAAACGATTTTTGGTTTTTCTTCCAATATCTTTTTGTTCATTGCATCGATGTCTATATTCATGATATTGTGATCTAAAGGATGGAAAACAGTTTTTAGACCATGAATACCTGCAGCACTTACATCAGCGTGAGAAATGTGTCCTCCTGATGGAACTTCCAAAGCCATTACTTTATCTCCAGGTTTTGAAAATCCAAAGAAAGCTGCAAGATTTGCTGTTACTCCTGAAACTGGTTGAACATTTGCATAATCACAGTCATAGACTTCACAAGAAAGTTTTTTGGTTTTATCTTCAATCAAATCAATGTATTGACATCCTTCGTAAAATCTTTCAAATGCTTGTCCTTCAGCATATCTGTGAGCAAAATCAGTTGCAACAGCCTCAGTTACTTCTAAACTTGTTACATTTTCAGAAGCAATCATATTAATACTGTTTCTCATGTATTCAGTATGTTCTTTTGCAATTTTTTCAAAGTTTAAAATTTCGTCATGATAATTAGCCATTTACTACACCTAATATCCAATTAAATATTTATGATTTAATTTTTGTTTATCTTCTAATATAAGAGTTATGAAAATCAGCTATATTTCAAACTTATTTTTAATACCGAAATAACATACACTATCATGACAAATGCAATGATTAAAAATAGGAATCCACCAATAAATATGGACATTACGCCAAAGCCATCTACCATAAATCCGCCTATTGCTATACCAATAGCTATTCCACCATTTAAAACACTTAAAAATATTCCGTTTGCAAGTTCGGGACTTTTAGGCAGTAGTGATGTTTCAATATACTGGATAAGATTATATCCCATTCCGTCAAGAATTCCAAAAATCAATATTAATGCCAAAACTGCTATCAAATAATTTGAAAAGAAATACAATAATGCAAATACCAAGGCACATACAATTTGAAAAACGATTAAGGTGGCCTTATCCCTAATGACAATTAGTTTTCCTCCAAGCCAGGTTCCAAAAATTGAAAATATTCCATATGCTAACAGAACCATGCTTAATTTGTATGTGTAAATTTGACTAACAGTCTGCAGGAAATATGGAATGTAGTTGTAAACCATGCTTGCACCAATCGGCATCATAACTATTCCTATTGTAGATAAGATGAATTCCCTGGATTTCAAACTTGAAAAAGGTACTTCATAGCTTTTCGATTTGCCGGGGATTTTTGGAAAGAATATTAAAATCAAAATCAATGTCAAAAAGTTTATTGCAAAAATCCAAGTCATTGCAGCCTTATATCCCAATATCGTACCGAAACCTGTTGTTATTGGAAGACCTATGATGCTTCCAACAGAAATTCCAAGTAAAATCTTAGTTATATAGTCTTGTTTTTGATCAATTGGGGCAATTTCTTCACAAACTGTCAAGGCCAGTGAAATGAAAGCGGGATATACTACAGCAGAAAGAATTCTGAATATTGAAGCTATTAAAACATTGTCTGTAAAAATAATGATAAAATTGGATATTGCAAAGACGCCTAATATAAAGGCAAATGTTTTCTTTCTTTCATACTTTGAAAATAAGATGGGTATGAACAACCCACTTAGTGCAATCGTGAATGTAAATGAACTGACATATAAACCGGAAATAGAAATCGATGTATGGAAATACTCTGAAATTTGTGAAATAATTCCTATGATGCTTAGAGGAGTATTTATACCAAAGGTAGACAGCATCAAGATATACAAAAGCAGTTTCGGATTATATTTCATATTTTCAATTCCTGTAATAACAATAGTTATGTAAAAAATAGCATATAACCTTTAAGAAAAATCATGGAAATTAAAAATATGAGCCATAATTGCAATGCCTTCAGCCACAGTTTTCATAATTTCATTAAGTTATTTCTATTAACATGAATGATTTGAAAAATTGAAGCTGAAATAAAAATAGAATGTATATAAAAATAATAGAAAGTACAATTATCTGATGAAAATTGTACTTTTAGCCGAAATTAAATATTTATTATTTGCAGGACTTATTGCAACTCTATATTTTCCATTCAATAATTTCTTTGTGTTCAATTTTGCAATGCCTTTGGAATCCGTTTTAATAATGAAATATTTATTAAATTTAGCTGCAGCGAGTTTAACTTTAATTTTTATTCCCCTAACGACCTTTTTAGTTGATTTATCTTTAACCTTTACCTTAAAGTATTGGGTCTTATTGAATTTGTTGGTCACTTTAGGAGCACTAACTATAGTGGCTTTTTTAATTAACTTATCTATATTTCCAAACTTCTGAGTTCCAATATGAATAAACCTAGGACTGTATGGAAGTCTATTTTTGCTGAAAAACTTGTTTTTGAAATAAACATTATCTTTTAAATGAGCAGATGACCTTCCAACTAGTTTTCCGTTGTCATTTGCAGAGTAAGCCTTGACCATAGAAGTGGTTTTGTAATTTTTATTTGTTTTAGCTTTCCAGTGAAATACTGTTATATCTCGCCTGTTTTCACCATATCTATCAGTAGCCCCTACCTTAATTGCTGCCTTAACAGGATTAGTACTGTATTTTGTATAAGTGCTGTGACGATAATATGACCTGAAATTAGGAGAGCAAGAGAATTCTCCAGGCTTTAATTTTCCAGTAATATAGCCGGATTGCCAAACAACTGCATATTTTCCGTTAGGTGCTTTTATTGAAAAGTGGCCAAATCCTATACTTCGCTTATAACTTAATATCTTTTTCAGATATTTACCTTGGATTTTATTTGATTTAACCATTTTTTCTGCCATATTCATTATAGATTTTATAACAGGCACATCATCAAGTCCGCCATTACCTACAACCCAACCAGTGGAACTTACAATTAAATGAACAAAATAACTACCTGATGTTTTATAATGTTTTATTGCAGCTTTACCTGCCCATTTAAAAGTACCAACCTTAATATCGGCAGCTCCTAAGTTGTCTCTTCTAAAACCACCTACACATTCAGAATCACTCACCTGCAAGAAAAATGAACAGCAGTCTTCTCCCTTTGGAGGCTTTACATTCACTGTGACCTTTTTGTTGGAGTTTTTATAAGAAACATATTCCTTATTTTTTGAATCATCTATTTTAGCAGAAATTTTATATTTACCCACTGTAAGATTTTTACTTAATTTTGCATATCCTTTTTTATCAGTTGTTGCCCAATAATAGGAATATTTCTTTGTTCTTGGATTATAGACTTTAAACTTAACTTTAATGCCGCCAACTGCATTTTTTGTAATCTCATTGTATATTTTTACTTTAAAAAATAGACCAGATGCAAAATAAGTATTGTAATTACTCATTTTAATGTTCAATGGAGCTTTTTTGATTATTATTTTTGAAGTTGCAGCTGTTGAATTATAATCGCTATCACCTTCGAAAGTAAGTTTCACCTCGTAGGTATTTGGTTTAAGATTTAAGGATAAAATTAATTTTCCGTTTTTATCTGTTGTTCTTTTGTAAATTTTATCATTGATCTGTATTTTTATTGTTTTGTTTTGAATAGACTGATTATTTGAATCTTTCAAATAACTAACAAGAGTCATTTTTTCTTTATAGTACGAGACAGTATTTTTTACATCAATATGTGTTGTTTTTTGATTGTCAATAATGCTTTCATTGACCTGTGAAAAATCCTTTTCAATATTTTCTTCCATTAAGACAGTCTCATCGAAATCTGTGCCTTGAATATTGTCAGTCATATTTTCAGATGCGCTGACAACACCCAAACATAATGAAAGTAAAAACAACATCAAAATTATTAATAAACTTCTTTTAAACATGTTTTCCCCAATTAATTGATTTATTATATATTATGTATTTACAACTATATTAGTTTTTACAGCATTTAAGAAATAGTTTAAATCAATCAACAAAAGATTCCAAAATGATTGTCAAAAATGATAAATTTTAAAAAATAATGTCTTATTAAAAAATCGGATGAAAAAACACCAAAAAAAGCCTATAAAATTTTACAAACTCAAAAAAAATAAAAAAAAGAAATAGAGAATGAATCTCTAAATCTATTTACCTATGTCTTCAAGAGCAGCACTGATTTGTGCCATAATTTGCTCGGTTTTGAAGTGTTGTTGGTTCATAGCACCAGATGGACATGCACCTACACAAGTTCCACA
>NZ_CAJOJM010000029.1:0-19824 GCF_905234905.1 Methanobrevibacter sp. UBA188
TCTGAAGGTTGACCCCCTCCTTCAGGGTAAAATACTGTTTTATCGAAGATTAAACATTTATCTCCATCTTTTTCAACTATGCCCAAAACTTCCGCTTCAAATTCTTTTTGGTAGAAATCTTTATAGAACAACAAATCTGTTTCAGGGAAGTCTACTTCAAATGTGGATTTTTTATTAGAAGTGTCCTTTTCGTGAGCCCCTGCAACTTGAGTAAAGAAGTTATCCGGAACATTAACGGTGAAATCATTGCCCGCCATTTCAACAACAGTTTCAGGAGGTATTCCATGAGCATCATATAAGTCTATTAACATTTCAAGAGGCATTTCAGATTTGCCTTCTTTTTTAAGTCTTTTAATGGACCTTTTAACAATGCTTTTTCCTTTTTTAACTGTTGCGGCATAACGCTCTTCTTCCAAGGTAATGATATTCATGATATGTTCTTCTGAGTCACGAATTTCAGGATAAAATTTAGATAGGAAATCCAGTTGAATGGCCATTACGTCAGCCAGAGATTCCTTCATGTTCAAATCCTTCATGAACCTGATTGTTCTTCTTAACACCAAACGTGCAAGGTAACCCTCTTTAACATTGGAAGGGATAATGCCATCAGCAATCATGAAAGCCAAACATCTTGTGTGGTCTGCAATGATATAGATTGCTTCCATCGGTTCAGCTGCTTTTAAATAATCTTCCAAGGAAAGGTTTAAGCTGTCCGCCACTTGCTGCCTTAATTCCTTTAAATCACCTATATCTTCGATATCCATCATTCCTGCAATCTGGGCGTTTCTTCCCTGGATATCCTCATTGATTTCAACACCAGTCAATTCTTTCAATTTATCAACAACAGGTGCAAAACATGCATCATAGGCAGTTGGAGTTCCCTGTGAAATCCATGCAATACGTTCGAGACCATAACCAGTATCAACAACCTTGATTGGAATTTCCTTTTTGTCCCCGTTTTCAAGGGTTTCATATTGGATGAAAACCAATGTTGCAAGTTCCACCCCTCTGCAGCAGACTTCGTAGCATGGCCCTTCGTTACCTCCGCCGCTCCACCATGATTTGATGAATGTAATCTCTTCAGTGTTGATGCCAATGTGTTCAAAGAATTTATGACACAATTCGATTGTACGGTCTTCCCAGTAAATGAAATCATCTTCCTTGTTGATTACAGTATGGGTTCCCATTGTAAAGCAGGTCATGTGACGGCCTGTTCTTCCGACATTGTCAACATCATTAAGTCTGATTGAAGGTTGAGCCATTTCAATAGGATTTGCAGGTGGCTTAACAAGGCCTGAGGTAATCCATGGCTGGAAACAGAAGATTGATGCTCCAACTAAAAATACGTCATCCCTCCATCTTTTTGCAAGTACTGGGTACCTGTGGACATGTGTATGTCCTTCGCTTTCTAAAAATTCTCTAAAAACTTTCTGGATTTCATATAAATTGTATGGCTTATCAGTAGCAGGATTTGCAATAAACTCATACTCATCACATGGAGCATCTCCACAAGTATCCCTATCAACTTGGGAGTAAAACTCCTGTCCGCAAGTTTTACATGTTTGTTTTTTATAACCAAGTTCATCAAAAATTTCTACCATATGAATCAGTTCTAATCATTTATTAGTATAAAATATGTTTTTTGTTTAATAAATAATTAATGAAAATCAATTAATGATTACTTAAAAGCTTTCCAAATTCCAGGATAAAAAACATTGAAAAACAGCAAATACACAATTAAAAAAATCAAGAGAAATAAACTTAAAAATCAGATAATTAGTAAAAATAGTCAATTAACAAAAAAAAGAATAAAAAAAGAAAGGTGATAGATTTAAAAAATCTATCCGAAGAGAGCACCTAATCCAGCTGCTGCTTCTTCTTCAGAAGCTTCTTCTTCTTCCTCTTCTTCTTCCTCTTCTTCTTCAGCTGCTTCAGCTGCTGCAGGAGCTGCAGCTGCAGGAGCTGCGGATGCAACAGCTGCGGTTTCGATAGCTTCTTCGATGTCAACATCTTCTAAAGCTGCGATTAATGCTTTAATTCTAGCATCATCAGCGTCGATACCTGCTGCTTCAATAATACCTTTAACATTTTCTTCGTTAATATCTTTTTCTGCACTGTGCAAAATCATTGCCGCATATATATATTCCATGTTATCACCATTAGTTTTTTAAAGTGTTAGTTATTAAATAATAAAAATTTTAATTAATTAATTTAACCGAAGAGAGCTCCTAACCCAGCTGCTGCTTCTTCTTCACTACTTTCTTCTTCTTCCTCTTCTTCCTCTTCTTCAACAACTTCCTCTTCTACTACTGGAGCAGCTGCTACAGCAACATTAGAAAGTTTATCTGCTAATTCATCGTCAATTGCGCCTTCAGTATCAGCAATTGCAGAAGCAATAGCTAACATTCTAGCGTTAACAAGACCAAGAATTGGTTCTGAAGTTTTGGAAGTTAATATAGCTCCTTCTACACCAACGCTGACAGCTCTGGTATGTGCGAGAGACAATATTGTGGAAATAGTTTTTGTAGTAGGTATAGCTGCATTAACAGACAAGTTGAATGCACCTGAAAATGCTTTTTGTACATCTGCTAATGTTTGTTCTTCGTCGATTGCAAGTACATCGGAAGTATAAACAGATCCTTCTTCGTATACTGCTTTTAAATCAATTCCTACTTCCATCGGATTAATATCCATTCTTGCCAAGGTAGCTGCTACTTGTTTAGATACTTCATCACCTGCTGCAACAACAACAGTTTCTTTTTGTACGCAGATTTTACCTTTATCAATTTTTGCAGGAATTCCAACTTGTTGTAATTCACCTAAGAATGGCCCTGGTTCAAATCCAGTGTCCCCTTCAGGTACAATAATATCATCAGGAGCAATAGTTCCTGGTTTTGCAGGAGCTGATGTTTTGCTGTCTTCTAATATTTTGAACAATTTGAAAGGGTTCATTTCGGTTGCAATAATTGCAACTTGACCATCCATATGTCCAGATAAATCAACAATGTTGTTTTTATCAGCATTACAATCTTCAAGAGCTAAATCAATGAGATTCTTTTTAGACATTCTGATAACAGCTTTTTCGTTGAGGGATTTCCTCATTTCTTGGAGCTGTTTTGCAGGAATGTTCATTAAATCCACAATACCAATAACATCGTATTGATTAATGATTTCTGAAAGCTCTTTAACTTCTTCCTTTTTCCATTCAGCAACATGAGCCATTAGATCACCCTCACTACTGGTCCCATAGTTGTTTTTATAAACATGGACTTGATTTGACTTCTTCCTTTTTCTAAATTGCGGTCTAGGACTGTAAGAACAGTTTCAATGTTTTCAGCTATGTCTTCGTCTGACATGTCTTGGCTTCCAACAACAATTTGAACACTAGCTTGTTGTTTTACACCAACTTTAACAGTACTTTGTAATCTTTCTAAAAGAGGGTCAAGTTTGATACTTGCAGGCACTGGTTTTGGCATTTTTCCACGAGGACCAAGAACTGGACCTAAGAATCTACCAACGAGTGGCATCATATCAGCTTGAGCTACAAAGAAATCAACAGAATTTGCTGCTTTTTTAGCGGATTTTCTGTCTTTTCCAAACTCTTCTAAATCACTTTTGTTGATTACAAGATCGAGACCAGCATTTTTAGCTTGAACAATGAGTTCCCCATCAGCTATGACTCCGATTTTAACATCTTTGCCACGGCCGTTAGGAAGAGTAACTTCCTCATTAAACCTATTTTCTGGCTTTTTGACATCTAAGTCACGGATATTAATAATAATATCTACGGACTCAGTGAAGTTTCTCGGCTTTGATTGTTCTTTAGCCTCCTTCACCGCGTTAACTACATCTTGTGTCATATTCATCCCCCATGAACATTATTGTTCAATGGTTTACATTTGGTTTCATGAGAATCGATTACTAAGAAAAAAATTCTTAAACGATTGCATGAATTAAAAACAGTATATCAATTATAATCGCAATTATAACATCATATACACTGTATTTATTAACTTAATTAAATTTTAAAAAATGATATCTATTCTGCTAAGATATCATCATATTCTCCAGCATCTACAGCTTTTTGTGCTTCTCTTGGGTCTTTACCATCAACAGATAATCCCATACTTACACAGGTTCCCATAACTTCTTTAACACCTGCTTTGTAATCATTTGCAAGTAATGAATCGAATTTCATTCTGGTAATTTTTAAAGCAGTTTCAATAGGTAAGTCATTTACAATGTCTAAACCTGGTTCGTGAGAAGCTTTTTCGATGCCTAATTCCTCCATGATAAGTGCAGTTGTTGGTGGAGTACCGATTTCAATTTCGAAATCTTTAGTATCTCTATCAATGGTAACTTTAACAGGCACTTTCATTCCTGCAAAGTCAGCGCTTTTTTTGTTGATTTCTTCAACAACTTGCATCATGTTAATACCGAAAGGTCCTAAAGCAGGTCCTAATGGTGGTCCTGGAGTAGCGGTTCCACCTTCGATAAGAACTTCGACTGTATCTTTAGCCATCAGTCAGCCTCCTTTTGAATTATTCTAATTTGATCAGCTTTAACAGTAACCGGAATTGGTACTGCTGCTTCTATTAACTCAAGGACGACTTCTTCACGTGATTCATCAATACGAACCACTTTCGCCCTTTCACCTTTGAACGGTCCAGAAATAAGCTCAACAATACTTCCTTTCTGAATTGAGGAAATAATTGGCTCTGGTTTCAAGAATCTTTTTACTTCTTCGAAAGTAATACCAACACTACCTTCTACAACCCCTCTTAAATGTTGTACTTTTAAGTCAGGATTTCTAAGATCTATTTTTGTTGAAGATTCAACTAAAATATACCCTTTTAAAGATTCTGGAACAAGAATTGATGAAATGCCTATGCCATCAATAGTTCTGGCCTTACGAGCAAGCAACCTGGCAACATTCCTTTCTTGACCTGCAGAGGTTTTAAGAGCATATATGGAACTATTAGTATCTTCCATGAAAAATTCACCTATTTTTACTAGTTAATAAAATCATACATTAAGTTAAAAGTTATTTGAAGCCTGCAAAATAATTGCAGATTCTTAGGTAATTCACAAAATTGTGAAAATTGACTAAGCTATCCCCCAGCTTCCCTAGGTTCTAATAATATCAATAGCTTATAGATTTTACTTGACAGTGAAAATCTAAAACAAGATAAAATTATTACAAAATTTTATTATAATTGCCTTGGATTAAAAGAGATGATTAATAGGTTTATAATCCTATTAATGAACCGAGTAAAACTATTACAAAACCCATTACACCAATAATAACTACACCAATTGCAGAAACTTTAGCAAGTTCTCTATATTCTTGTGCATCAGGTTTTCTAGATACTTTTAATACTCTTTTACTGTCTTTAACAAATTTATCAAAACGTTCTTGTACATTCATTTTAAATACCCAAAATTAAAAAAACTATGAAGTCATAGTTTAATGAATTATAATAAAATAATAGTAATAAAATAATTTATAATTTAAACATTAATAAATGTTTGCATTTTTCAAAAAAAATAATAAGATAGAATTAGAAAATTCCATCAATAAAATCATCTAGTTGATCACTAGCTGCATCTGATTCTGAAACATCATTAGTATATTCGATATCTGGCTCATTATCAGAGTCATAATCAGATTTAATGCCTGAAACAACCACAGTGGTCCTAACAGTATTTTGAAGACTTTCATCAATTTGAGTACCCCAAATAATGTTAGCTTCAGGATCCAATTTATCAGCAACAACTTGGACAATTTTTTCAGCTTCATGTAAAGTTAAGTCAGAACTACCTGATATGTTAACTAATGCACCAGTAGCGTTTGAAATATCAATATCAAGTAATGGGCTGCTTAATGCTTCATGTACAGATTCCAATGCTCTGTCGCCAGAATCAGATTCACCCATACCAATCATAGCCATTCCAGAGCCACTCATGATACTTCTAATATCTGCAAAGTCTAAACTTACAAGACCTCTTTTAGTGATTAATTCAGTAATTCCTTTAACTGCTCTTCCTAAAATTTCATCAGAAACCATGAAAGCTTTATTTAAAGGTAAGTTTGGTGCAACTTCTAATAATTTATCATTAGGGATAATAATAACGGTGTCTGCAGATTCTTGAAGTTTTTCTAAACCTTGTTCCGCATTTTCCCTTCTTTTAATTCCTTCAGCAGAAAATGGTAATGTTGCAACAGCAACAGTCAATGCACCTAATTTTTTAGCTAATTTTGAAATGATGGGAGCTGAACCAGTACCTGTTCCTCCACCAAGACCGCAGGTGACAAATACCATGTCTGCACCCACTAATTCTTCTCTGATTTCATCTTCGCTTTCTTCAGCACATTCTTCACCTACAGATGGTTCTCCACCTGCACCCAATCCTTTTGAAGTTTGTCTACCTAATAATATTTTTTTACTAGATTGGCTATAAAATAAATCTTGAGCATCAGTATTTACTGCAATTGTAGTTGCTCCTTCGATACCCATTTCATTTAATCTTGAAATAGTGTTGTTACCTGCTCCACCAGCACCAACAACGAAAATTTTAGTTTTAACACCATCCATTATACTAATAAGCTCATCATCAATATCTGAGGAGATTTTTTCGGGTGTTTTTTCTTCCATTCTTTGTTCAGATTCTTTTATTGCATCATCTATAAATTTCACAAATTAACCCCACATACTCTGCTATTAAAATAATTGTTAAATATTTCTATTGCAACTAATATTTAAATGCAACTACTTTTAAGAAAATATGGAAAAAATATATTATTATAAAATATATTAATTAATCCCTAGGCATTGCAATAATTTCATGGAATTCCAAGTCAAACAAGTTTTTAGCATTGGCAGGAGTTAAAATAACTGCACTATCAACACCATGACCTCTTCCACCAATTGCAATAATTTCTTCACCAACAGGAATTAAACCTGCATCAGCAGCCATTATTGAAATTTCAGCCGCCACTTTAATACCATGGGAAAACATTCTAAAAGTATCTGCAACCACATCCAATGGAGAATATCCACCATATTTATTAGTTACACCTCTTGCAGCCCCACTAAATGCATGTAATCCAAAGTAAGTTACAATTCCTTCATCTTCTAACTTTTTAATCATTTCATCAGAAATATCAGATTCATTAGGACCGCTAAAACCACAATGATGAGTTACATTGATGATTTTAACCTGATCACCCACAGCATCTGCAAGCTTCAATGCAGATTTTCCTGATGCAGAAGCAATAACAATATGTTTAATTTGATCAGATAATTCCAATCTATCTTTAACAGCCAAAATTAATTCATCAGTATAATCATTACCTTCCTTATCAAAATATGTTATAAACTTTCTTGACATATCGACACTTCCAAAAACTTATAAAATAAAATAACTTACTATATTAATATATTAAACAACTGGTTTTAAAAAGATTTTTATGAAGAGTGATGAACTGAAAAATATAAAACATATAATAAATGGAGATTACATCGTAATTCCCATTGAAACAGGCTACATTAAACCAAATGAAAATTTAAATTCAATAATTTATCCTGCAAAAGAATTAATGGAAGATGGCGATTATTTAGTGATAGCTGAAACACCAATTTCAGTTTCACAAAATAGATTAGTGGATGAATCCAAATACAATCCGTCATTGACTGCAAAATTTCTAACAACCTTTTGGAGCAAATATCTTTGGGGATATGTTTTGGGACCTGCCTTGGGAATCAAAGAACGAACCATCAAGAATCTTCGGAAGTTGCCGGAAGAGACAAAAGCACATAAGGAAGTGGTGCTTCAGTTATATGGAATGAAGCATGCATTGAAACCTGCTTCAGAAGCAGGAATTGATTTGAGTAATGCTCCCGGAACCTACGTTTCTCTACTCCCTGAAAATCCGGAAAAGGTTGCAAAGGAAATTAAAGATGAAATAGGAAAAGACGTTTGCGTACTTATTATTGACACCGATGCAACATATATGAAAAATGGAAAATATTTTACCGGCCTTCCCATTGCAATTGATGGAATTGAAGCCGACAAGGGATTTTTCGGATACTTCAAAGGACAACTGTCAGAAAATATGGGTTCAACACCATTAGGCTGCAGTGAAAAAATCAGTGTTGAAGAAGGTTTGAAAATTGCCAATATTGCAGAAGACTATCAGAAATCACTTTCCACAGAAATGAAAACAATACACAGTGTAAAAGCCGTTTTAGGCACAGAAATGGATGAAGTAACCGTTGAAGCATTGGATTCAATTACCCACACCCCCGCAGTGATTATCCGAAAAAGACAATTATAAACCACACCCTCAAGATAATGCCAAAATATGGACATTCAAGAAAAATTTTATATTAAATATTTTATATAAATAGAAATGCTTAAACAATAATATGAAACGATTATTTTTTAAGAGTTAAACTTAAAGGATTGGTCTTGATGAAAATAGATACGTTAGGTAAATATAGGAATTTCTTATTGCCCTTGGCAGATTGTATTGCCATCATTTTAGGGTATTATTTTGCATCTGTATTGATTACAGATTCATTTTTAATGAATCCCACAAGTGCAGTTACAAGAAATGAACTTATAATCAGTATAATATTGGCGATTATAATTTTCCAGATTGTTTTTAGAGTTACAAAAAGATACTCCAATATTGTCAGATACGAAAATAATCAAGACTATATAATATACATACTCCTTTCAATCGTTTCAATACTAATCGTATCCGTAATTGAAGAGCTCATATTAAAAATGAAAAACCCTTCAATCAAATTTAATTTGGCTGTGAGCCTTATTATCGGTATTATCATAATAGTAATACGTTTGGTTATAAAATATATGTTATTATCAGATATTGCCAATAAAGAAATAAATTACACTCCTGAAAACAAAAAGAAACTATTAATCATCGGAGGAGGCTATTCAGCAAACGACATAATAGGCACATTGAATACTACACTAAAAGGAAGATATGAAATTATAGGAATCATCGACGATAACAGAAAACGTGTAGGATACTCTGTTGCAGGAGTAAGAATCATAGGTACCAGAAACGACATTGAAAGAATCTGTGAGAAATACAATATCGATTCAATCTTCTTTACCATAGTGAATATTGACAATAAAAATAAAAAGGAAATTCTTGAAATCTGCAGCAAGACAGGTGCTGAAATCAAAGTTCTGCCAAGTTTAAAGGAATTGATTACCCAAGAAAATCTCTACAGCAGCCTAAGAGATGTTGAAATTGAAGATTTGCTTGGAAGAGACCCTATTGAACTCGACAATAACAATATTAAAAGCCTAATCCATGGCAAAACCGTTTTGGTGACAGGCGGAGGAGGATCCATCGGTGAAGAGTTATGCAGACAGATAATGCTGCATGATCCAAAGCAATTATTAATGTTAGACATTTATGAAAACAGTTTATATAATATTGAATTGGAATTAAAAGGAAAATATCCCAATAGCGATATCAAAGCAATCATTGCAAATATTAGGGATGAACAGAGAATGTTTGACTTATTTGAAGAATTTTCTCCAGAAGTCGTTTTCCATGCCGCAGCACATAAGCACGTGCCACTAATGGAAAACAATCCTTCAGAAGCTGTTAAAAATAATGTGTTTGGAACATATAATCTAGTGAACGCATGTGACAAGTATAAAACAAAACGATTCATTTTAATCTCAACAGACAAAGCGGTCAATCCGACAAATGTAATGGGCGCAACCAAAAGAATGTGTGAAATGATTATACAAGCAAAAGACAAAGAAAGTGAAACCGAATATGTTGCCGTTCGTTTCGGAAATGTCTTAGGAAGTAACGGGTCCGTAGTGCCATTATTCAAAAGACAAATCAAGGAGGGAGGTCCTGTAACCGTAACCCACAAAGACATTACAAGATTCTTTATGACAATACCTGAAGCCGTGGCTTTAGTATTACAGTCAATAACCTATGCAAAAGGTGGGGAAATCTTCGTATTGAATATGGGTGAGCCAGTTAAAATTTATGACCTTGCAAAAAGTCTTATTGAATTGTCCGGATTGAAACTAGGCACAGACATAGATATTGAGATAACCGGCTTAAGACCTGGAGAAAAGATATATGAAGAACTATTGATGGATGAGGAAAATCTTGAAAAGACCAATCACGAGAAGATATTTATTACAGAGCCAATGAACTTTACAATGGACGATATCCAAGTTAAATTAGATTCATTGCAATATTTGATTGATAATGACATAACCGACAAGGAACAAATCAAAAACACATTAAAAGAATGTGTTCCTACTTATAAAAGTCCTGAAGAAATTAACGGAGATAAAATATGAATATACCATTTTCACCCCCAGACATTACAGATGAAGAAATTGAAGAAGTAGTTGAAGCTTTAAAATCAGGTTGGATTACAACCGGACCAAAAACAAAAGAATTTGAAAGAAAAATAAGCGAGTACTGTGACACTGACAAGACCGTTTGTTTAAGCGCAGCAACTACCGCTTTAGAAATGACCTTGAGATTATTGGGCATTGGCAAAGGCGATGAAGTAATTGTACCTGCATATACATACACTGCAACATGCAGCGTCATTTGTCATGTTGGAGCCACCCCAATAATGATTGACAGTCAAAAAGACAGAGAAGAAATGGATTATTCATTAATGGCAGATGCAATTACTGATAAAACAAAAGCAATAATTCCTGTTGACATTGCAGGAATATTATGCGATTATGATAAGATATTCGAAATAATTGAAGATAAAAAAGAATTATTTGAAGCCAACAATGAAATCCAGGAAATTTTTAACAGAATCATTGTTGTTGCAGACTCCGCTCACGGTTTTGGAGCAATAAAAGAAGATAAAAAATCAGGAAGCTTAGCTGACTTCACATGCTTTTCATTCCATGCAGTTAAAAACCTGACAACCGCCGAAGGTGGAGCGGTAACCTGGAAAAACCACGACGGATTGGATAATGAAAAGGTATACAAAAAATATCAGATTCTATCCCTGCACGGTCAAACCAAAGATGCCTTGGAAAAAACACAAAAGGGGTCTTGGGAATATGATATTTTAATTCCAGCATATAAATGTAATATGACTGATGTTCAGGCGGGAATCGGTCTTGGACAAATAAAAAGATATGACTCAATGCTTACCCGAAGACATGAAATCATCGACAAGTATGATGCCGCCTTTAAAGACTCAAAAATCATAATACCAATCCATAAAACCGAATCAATGAGATCTTCCGGACATCTGTATCTCACAAGGATTGAAGGCATAACACTTGAAGAGAGAAATGAAATCATAGTTAAAATGGAAGAGAGAGGGATAAGTACAAACGTTCACTACAAACCGCTCCCATTATTAACAGCATATAAAAACCTAGGTTTTGACATTAAGGATTACCCTAATGCATACAATCTGTTTAAAAATGAATTGAGTTTGCCTATTTATTCCAAGTTAACAGATGATGAAGTTGACTACATCACAGAAAATTTACTTGACATTTTAAAAGACTATTAAATTTTAAAAAATTAGTTATATTTTTATAATAAAAAAGATATAACTAAACATTAATTTTATAAGTTATCATAATTACTATTTGTTTATTTTTTTATATTTTCAGTTTAGATAACAATATGATAATGAGATTTAGGGGAAATTAAATGATAGATGATCCATTAGTAAAGACCTTATTAACCAATGTTGTTGAAGATGAAAGCAATTTACCTATTATTCAATCTTTAATTGACGGAATTGAAACCGATGAAGAAATAGCTAAAAAAACTGGAATTAAATTAAATATTGTTAGAAAAATTCTTTACAGACTTTATGATATGGGATTAGCTAGTTATAAAAGAAGTAAAGACCCTGAAACTCAATGGTTTACATATTCTTGGAAATTTGAAACTGAAGAAGTTATTTCACGTATCAGAAAAGATTCTGAAAAATATTTGAAAATGCTGAATGATGAATTAGAACGTGAAGAAAATAATATGTTTTTCATATGCCCGCAAGGTCATGTGAGACTTGATTTTGATGAAGCTTCAGATTATGAATTCCTATGCCCTGCATGTGGCGAAGAACTAGAATTCCAAGACAACGAAGCCAACATTAAACAGCTTAAAGAAGACATTAAAATGGTTGAAAGTAATTTTAATTCCTTCAATGAAAAAGTGAAAAACTAATATGAAAATGGAAATTGAATTGCTTAAACAGGAAGGAACTCCCAATAATGTCATAGAACATTGTGAAGCTGTTTATAAAAAAGCTATGGAAATAGCTGCTAATTTTGATAATGTGGATGAGGACCTAATTAGGAAAGGTGCTTTGCTGCATGATATTGGAAGATCCAAAACACATGACATAACCCACGCAATCGAAGGAGTGAAGATTGCCCAGAATTACGGTTATGATAAAGATGTATTGAATATTATCGAAAGGCACATTGGTGCTGGAATTACTGAAAGCGAAGCAGAAAAACTTGGTCTTCCAGTGAAATCATACATTCCACAAACCCTTGAAGAAAAGATTGTTGCACATGCGGACAATCTGGTTAGCGGCAGTAAAGAAGTTGATATTGATTTTGTTATCAAAAAATGGAAAAGAAGAATTGATGATAGCGACGACAACATTGAAAGGTTGCTTAAATTAGATGAAGAATTAATTAAATCTTTTGAGGAATAAGTATGAAAGTAATATGTTCAAGTGAAGAGTCTTTATACCGCCCAGAAGCTGTAAGGTGGAGACAAAGGATGGAAATGATGAAACCTCTTGGAGACACTGTCGTTTTATTGCCTTGCAGTATGAAAAAGCCTTATTCCAATTCCAAATCACACCAAAAGTTTAGAAAAATCACAAGGTCATTTCAAGAGCTTATTGTTACATCCCCATTTGGAATCTGTCCTAGAGAGCTTGAAAATACTTTTCCAATTCAGTCATATGATGTAAGTACAACCGGCTCATGGTCACAGGATGAAATTGATGAAAGCGGAAAGCTAATCAGAAAATATTGTGAAGGGAAAACAGTTATTGCGAATCTTGCAGGAGGTTATTTAGAATCCTGTGAACAATATGTTGATGATTTTGTTAATGTTTGTGTAGATGAAAGACCAACATCACCCGATTCACTTTATAACCTGAGGATGGAACTTAAAAAGCACCAACGAGTCAACAGAAGAGAAAAGACTTTGCATGAATTACGTTCCATTGCAATGTATCAATTTGGAGAAAACGCTTATGAGTTTATTCCAGATAATGTAAAAACCAAGGGAATGTATCACAAAAGGATATTGTCTGATGGAAAGCAGTTGGCTTTACTTAATAAAGATCATGGATTATTCAGATTAAATTTACCTGGTGGAGAAATTTTAAAAGATTTGGGAATTAATATCGTCAATATTGATTTTAATTTAGAAACCAATACTGTATTTGCGCCAGGGATTAAAAAAGCAGACCACAAAATTATTCCAAATGATGAGGTTGTGGTTGTTAAAGATGACACAGTAGTGGGTGTTGGAAAAGCCATAATGACCGGCCGTGAAATGGAAGAATGCGGCAATGGAATTGGCGTGAAAATAAAACACCGAGTTAAATGAATTCAAACCATTACCTAAAATATAAACAAAACATATATAAATGTCATTAATAATAATTATAAATACAACAAAAATAGGAGACTAAATATGTCAGAAGATTTAGTGAATGATATTAAAGATGCTGTTTCTGTAATTAATGACCCTCACATGGGAATCAGTATTGTAGAAATGGGTATTGTACAAGATATTACCGTAGATGGCGATCAAGCTGAAATTATACTCAAACCTACCAACCCAGGCTGTATGAGTATCACCCGTATTGCGGCTGATGCAAAAATTAGAGCTGAGAACGTTGAAGGTATTGAAAAAGTAAAAATCATCGTTGAAGGACATGCCATGGCTGACTCCATTAACGAAATGATTAACAGATAATTTTTTTAAAACTTATTTAATTCTATATATAATCTTCAAAAAACCGAAAAGATTATATATAGCTATTAATATAAGTATAAGTGTTGACAGTTAACTGTCGAAGATATTTTTTTATAGGCTAGTGGCACAGCTTGGTTAGCGCGCTCGGCTGATAACCGGGAGGTCATGGGTTCGAATCCCATCTAGCCTACTTTTAACTGATTTTTGCAATATTTTCTTTTTACATGACAATTTTTTCTTTAAAAGACTGAATTTTCAGATAGTGACTAATTTTATATAGTATTTTCAACATAATTTATCACCAATGTACAAAAAGTTGGAATAATGATATTTATGTGGGAAAAAATCAACGAAAAGTTCAAAAAATATCCGGCACGAATAAGAGTTGCTGAAAAAATGATTGAACTAGGATTATCTTTAAATGATGACGGCAAAATTTATTGCGGCAATCTAAAAATAAGTGATAAAGCATTAGCTACTGCTACCGATGTAGATAGACGAGTAATCAAATCAACCATAAACGTCATAAAAGAGGATGATGAATTATACAATTTATTCAACAATATCATCCCCGCAGGAACACTTTTAAAAAATATTGCAAAAAATCTAGAATTGGGCGTAATAGAAATAGAAGTAGGATCTGAAAGTGAAGGAATACTAGGTGCAACAGCAAATTTAATTTCAAAAAAAGGAATCGGCATAAGACAAGCTTATGCTGAAGATACTGAGCTTCAAAAAGCCCCATCATTAACAATCATAACAGAAAAACCTGTTAGTGGTGATTTAATAAACGAATTTTTAAAAATAAAAGGAGTAACAAGAGTGTCTATTTACTGATTTTCTAAATCAGCCATTCTTGCTTTTTCCATTTCTTCATCTTCTTTTTCAAGAATATCTAAAAGTTCTTCCCAAGCTTCTAAAGATTCTTTAGCAGCTTCTTCGGTTAATTTTTCAATTGCAAAACCAGCATGGATTAAAACATAATCTCCTACCTCAACATCAGGTAAAAGATCTAATTTTGCTTGTTGTCTTGCTCCACCAAAGTCAGCATACAACCAGTTTTCCTCTCTATTAATTTCAACAACGTGAGCAGGTGCTGCAATACACATAATTCCATCTCCAAAATTTTAATATATTATTACTATTAAAAGTTAGTATTATATAAAACTATCTACAATAGGCGATTTTATGAAAAATATTGTTATTGGTTCAGGGCCTGCAGGACGATTAGCTTCCATGCAGCTCGGAAAACTTGGAGAAGAAGTTATATTAATTGAAAAAAATCATATAGCCGGAACTTGCTTAAATGAAGGATGCATGGTTATTTGTGCATTGACAGACATTACAAAATTTATCGATATGAATAAAAGATTTAACAATCATGGATTTTTAAAAAGCCAAATTGAAGTCTCTTATGAAAAAATAGTTGAAAAAATTACTGCAACCCAAAAAGCTCTTAGAGCAATAGAGCAGAAAGAAAATGAAAGTGTAGGAAACAAAGTTATTTTTGGCGAAGCAAGTATTGATGGAAATGAAATTAAAGTGAATAATGAAAGCTTTGAATATGACAACCTGTTAATTGCAACAGGAGCACGTCCATACATTCCAGACATTAAAGGCAGCGATTATGGATTAACCAACAAAGATATTTTAAAACTTGACGATGTTCCTGAAAAATTGAATATCATCGGTGGAGGAATAATAGCCTGTGAAATAGCAAACATTTATTCAACTCTTGGAAGTGAAGTCAATGTTCTTGCAAGAAGCGAATTCTTAAAGGAGATTAATGAAACAACAAAAAAATATGTTCTGAAAAAGATTATTCCTGAAGTTAATGTTTATGAAAATATCAATGTAAAAGAAGTTTGCGAAAATAAAGTCATCACAGAAAATGATGAAGAGCTGGAAGGTATTGCATTTTTTGCAACAGGTAGAACACCAAACAGTGAAATAGCCGAAGGATTTGTAGAATTAAATGATGACAAATCAATCAAAGTTAATGAAATGATGCAAACCAATGTTGATAATGTATATGCTGCAGGTGATGTAACTGGAGGATATAAGCTAACACCAGTAGCAAGAATGGAGGGTATCGCAGCTGCAAGGAATATGGCCAACTATGCAAATAAAGTAAGCTACCATTGCATTCCACAAACATTAAGTTTGAACATGGAAGTGGGTTTTGTTGAAAATGAAAAAAGTGAATGCAGTGAAGATGACAAAGCCACAATTGGAATACCTGGAATTGCAGGGCCTGGTGCATTTTGGAATATCCTAACTGGAGATACCGGATACACCGAAATTGAATTTGACAAAAAGAACAATAAAATCAACAAAATCAATTCAATATCACCATCAGCACCCAGCGATATTGCATACCTCTCATATTTAATGAGAGAAGATTACGACTTGGATGACTATGGAGATTTCCTGGAAGTCCATCCAACAACAGATGCAAATTTTAGAACAATAAAATATATGTGGTTATAATACCACTATTCTAATTTTTTTAACATTCTGTCCGCCAAATCATCAGCGGCTTCAGAGCAGAGCTTACCATATTTGACAGCATTTTGTTTTAGGGAATCCATATTCTCGAATGCCTCGTTTATGCTTTTGCAAACATCTTCAACTTCAGATTCGATAATTGCCCCTTTAAACACTCCTGCCATATTCTGGTATCTTCCCCATTTTACTTTAGTCAAAGCGATAATCGGAGTTCTTGCAACTAAAGCCTCTTCTAGAGAAACACCATCATCAGTCAACACAGCCAAATCAGCATATCTGAATAAATCATTAATCCATGTGATGTAGCCTGCATAAATGATTTTTTCTTCATCAATCAAATCCATATATTCATCATGAAGCGGAAGTCCAACCAAAACAAGATTATACTTATCGCCAAACTCTTTTAAAGTCAAATCCATCGCACGAATAGTTCCTTTAAAAATTGATGATCCTGAAGAAAATAAAATGGTTTTTTTGTTTTCATCAAAATTAGGAAATTCCTTAAGCTTTTCAAAAGCAACCTCAGCATCTCCCTCATCAACATCTTTAGACAAAGGATAGAACGCCTTGTCCATATTTTCAGGTAATTCATCCCATCTGAATTTATCCAATTCTGGCAAAATATAACATTGATTGAATTTTGGACAAAATGATGAATCGAGAGGTGTTGAAATTAAAGAAAATGTTGGCTTTCGTGCAAATTTACCTCCAAGTGATGCTACAATAGCTCCACCACCCAAAACACCAACTACAAAATCAACTTTTAATTTTTTAATAAGGTTTCGGGCTTTGAATGTTGCAACAACTAATTTGGCAGCTCCTTTTGCGGCGGATAATTTTGTTGCAGAATGCCCACCAGCATGAGGGACTGAAATCTTATGCCAATTATAGCCATGTTTTTCAAAAAGAGTTCCATGAGCAGATGCATCCAATGCTATTTCACAGGTAACCCCCCTTCTTTCAAGAGCGTTCATTGCATTGAGAGCAGTCATTGCATCTCCACCCAATCCCCTACCAGTAACAATAAATAATGCCTTCATAATTTATCTCCTTAACATTATTCTTGGTTTAACATCATCGTTATGATAATCTGGATGGCGTCTTGCATAAGGATTGTATAATAATCTTCTAAATCCTAATGAAATTAATAACGGGCTTGTAACAGGATATTGATTTTCTTTTAAAACATATTTCCTAACCAAATCTCCTAATCCTCCGCCGGTTAAGACATCCATGAAATAATCTCCAAAAGTAGGATTGATTAAACCTAACCTTTGTCTGAAGAATACTTTTAAGGTATTGCGTCTTACAAATGCTATTAATGCTGTAGTGATTAGGAACAATAACAACAGCCACCAGAATCCGCCAACAATATAAAATGCGATTCCTAATGCCACTCCGAATGTATGGTTTCCAACTTCACCCATCATGATTTTACCTGAGAAATCCAATGGGCAATATCCTAAACAAACTACCAAAATCAGCAATGGTGTGTAAATAGCCAATAATTCCCCCGCAGGTTGAGAATTGATTAACAACATTATTCCAATGGTTAAAACAGACATGATAATTGTTACAATACAAGTAGATCCAGGTTGCATATCTGAAATATTCATAGGTTGAACCATCAAAGCAATGAGAATTGCAGAAACACCAAATCCTTCCATGATTCCAACAATCATTACCAGAATTATACCTATGCCTCTTGAAAGTTGCCCCCATTCAATTCCTAATGGGGCGAATTTTTTTCTTCCTAAAATATCGTCAATAAAAGCAAAAACACCAATGATTAAAACAAGATTATTGAATTTCGGCAATAAATAAAATGATAAAATAATAAATGGAACTAAACCAATACCTCTAGGTATTCCACCACGCACATTAGGATATAAATTGCCCAAATAGCCTTGTTTTCCTAAAAAATTAAAAATTATACTCAATACTGCCGTTCCAACAGCAGATAGAATAAAAACAAAAACCATTGCAAAAATTACTGACAGATACATCATAAATATCACAATTATAAAAATGTCTTATACATTATAAGTTATAATAGTTTATTCTATATAAATCTAATATATCAATAATTTCAACAAAAATCAGGCGATTTCATACCTTAAAATCGCAGCCATGCTCCCCAAGCTTTCCAGTTGCTTGCCTCCTTCATGTTCGCTGCTGATGACCATGACTTCACCTTTCATATTTTCAACCATGTCCATCAAATCACCCATATTTTCATCAGCCACCTTAGTATCCAATACTAAAAGTTCGCTGACAGCTCCAAGATTTATTGCATTTTTCGTTTCTTTTGACCCATAAGCGATTTTTGAAGAATTTTTACCTATCTGTTCCAATAGCCTATTGATGGCACCCATTTCCTGGCCAACCCTATTTTCAGAGGTTAATTTTTCAACTGTGCCTTTTTTAAGAACTTCACTTATTCCGTTCCTGCCTCCAGAGCCAGTAGGTTCGATAATTGAGATGTTTGCCAAATCATTATGTTTTTCTTTGAGATAATCATAAAAATCGTTTTTAACAAATCCTGGACCCGCTATGATGATATTTTGTATTGAATCGAATTTTTCAATTGATTCTATTACCTTTTCATAGAATTGAGTAATGTTTTTCTGTCTGTTTTTATCGATTATCCTTTTTCCTGAAACATGACCCTTAATAGGACCATAATACTCGATTCCGAATTGCCTCATCAAACCTAAGGTTGCACTGTCATCTTCCAATACGACGATTATTGCAGATAATTTTTTAGATGCATCAATAGCCTGATTAAGTCGTTTAATTGCCCATTTTGGCCATCTTTCTTTCTTGATTGTTAAAGGGGTGTTAAGTTTAACTTCAAGGGTGTGGTGTGAACCCAGTGGAATCAAATCTTCAGGACCTCTTGTGATAACACCAGTCAACCTTAATTTACCTGTGAACAAATGAAAACTGATATTTTCAATGTCTAATCCCAAATAAAAAGTTTTTTTAACTCCCCTATCGCTTCTGAGTTTATCTCCAGTATTGTCCTGTATACGGCGTGTTGTTTTGGAAGATGCATTGTCACCAACTTCAACAATATGTGACAAATGCCATAAATCATCCAATGTTTCTGGAACAACTTCAATAATTCCCTCTTTTGTATCCTGTTTTATAATTTTCATAATATTCAGAAATATTTTATCTTAATAGTGAAAGAATACTCTGACCTCTTTAAGGTCGGAGATGAATTTCACAAAAAGGCATCTGAAGATATTAGTTTTCAAATGCTCTCTCTATTTCTTTATATATTATTTATTATTTAA
>NZ_CAJOJM010000030.1:0-21956 GCF_905234905.1 Methanobrevibacter sp. UBA188
GAAATCATGTGCCGAGGGTTCAATGTGATGAAAGGTTACTATAACATGCCTGAAAAAACCGCTGAAACCATTGAACCGGACGGATGGTTGCATTCAGGAGACCTTGCAACCGTGGATGAAGACGGATATTACTCCATTGTCGGTCGTATTAAGGACATGATTATCAGAGGTGGGGAAAACATTTATCCTCGTGAAATCGAAGAGTTCCTGTTTACCCATGACTGCGTTCAGGATGTTCAGGTGGCTGGAATTCCAGATGAAAAATACGGTGAAATTGTAGGAGCATTCATTATCAAGGAAGAAGGATTTGATGATGTAACTGAAGCGGATATTCGTGATTTCTGTATTGGAAGCATTGCTCGTTATAAAGTGCCTAAATATGTGTTCTTTGTTGATGAATTCCCGCTTACAACCAGTGGTAAAATCCAAAAATACAAATTAGGGGATTTGGGTCTTGAGCTATTGGATGAAAGACGCAAAAGAGGAGAGTTATAACTCTCTTTAATTATTTTTTTTAAAAGTTTTCAAAATTGCTTTTAGCATGTAAAATTGTTCTTGTTTTAAACTGACTGTTTTTTATATCGGGTTTGATATAATTATCTTTGTAGAATATTTTAATTTTAAACAAATATTGTTGTGGAATTAAAATATTGTTTGAAGAAATTTAAAAACTTATTTATATTATTAAGTTGATAATATGTTTTGTTAGGTGAAAAAAACCTAACAGGTGATACATTGAATGAAAAAATTACATTTGATGAGAAATTTTCAGATTTGGGTGAATATTATAACATCAAATCACCTGCAGACATTAAAAATCAAATTCAAAAGAACGAAAATATCTTCATATTGCTTGAAGAAATTAAACCCTATTTGGAAAAATCTTTTAATGATGCCGAATTCTGCCTTGAAATGAATTTTGAACCTGAAATTGATGATAAATACATTGTTTTAAGAGTGTATGTATCAGATGAAAGATTTGATAATGGTGCTTTTGAAGACATATATCAAATTAGAGCACAAATTAGACCTTTAAGGAGAAAAATTAATGTTTTTCGTGAATTAGCTATCAGGCCGGCGATAAAAAATGTTTGATTTTTCTAAATTTAGTGATGTTGGTGACTATTTGTCACTTAAGAATTGCGAAGAAAATAATAGATCTGCTATTAGTAGATATTATTATTCGGTTTTTGGTTCAGTACGAATGTATCTGGTATTGTTTTTAAATGAATTTGAATTTATTGATAATTTTAGGGTTCATTCGAGAATCTGTGATAGAATGAGTAATTCTGATGATAATACTGAGTCTGAGATTGGTGAAATTTTAGATGATTTGAGGGAAATAAGAAACTATGCCGATTATGAATGGGATAAATTTGATGAAGATTATTTCAAAAAGAATTTGGTTAAAGTGAGAAATAATTCTAAATTGGCATTGGATGAAGTTGAATCACTTAAAAAATCACCTCCATTTAAATTTTAGCTATTTTTTTTTAAAGTTTTCAAAATTGCTTTTAGCATGTAAAATTGTTATTATTAATATTTCTAATAATCACTCACAAAAACAAAAAGTATTTATATAACATTATTACATAAATTATACTGCACATTAAAAATGGGTATTTATTAACCACACCATTATTGAAATTTGACTCTATACGAACTTATCACTTTGAGGAGTTGATAACCATGACCCAATTAACAAACTGCATTGCCGGAATGGTAATGTTCTAATCACGTTTATCGTTGTTTAATCATTTTTTCATTAGTATATGTAGTTTCACCTTTTAATGATTAGGCAACTTTTACTATCTGTACATGATGAGTAGCTGTTTAACAATCTTTCATTATGTAATATCATTTTATCTCCTATTCAATTTCAATGTTAGACAGCTACTGAACTTTTTTCAAATTCGGAGGTTAATCGTGATTCCAATTTTAGAGGAATATGCATACCTGCTGTATGTTCTTGAAATCATTTTGATTATGCTTGCTGCTGTAATTGTAATCCATGCGATTGTAGTAATGCTTTGGGGATATTCACAAACCGGAGATTTTTTGGTCTATCTAAGAAATTTCTACCATAATGTCTACGGAATAGACTTTTAAACCATTATCATTGAGGAAAAAATATGAACGTATCTAGAAAAATTAATATAAATGTGCCTAAGACTGTTGAAAAAGCCGTAAACGGCAATGAGGATTTTCATTTCTATGTGGACGAGCTCACATCAAATGACTGCATGCCGACCTATGTGGGAAGGGCAGATGAAAAATACACCTTTGAAAGTATGGATGATGCTTTCTTTGAGTTTTTGGAAAGAAAAATCCATGAAAATGGAATATATATCAGAATGATACATGCAACCGGTGAAAGCACCTCTGAAGGTGCTGTGTTTACTCTTGAATGTGGAAACATGACAAAAACATTCAAAACTTCCAGTTCAGAGGTTTTGGTCTTTGAATTCGCTGACTTTGGAATCAAGGTTTTGAATGATGATGTAACTCTTGGAACTACTGTTGATGGGGGATGCCATCACACACCGTTCTTTGCAGAGTTCGGATCGGACAGGGGAAATAGGGAGTTCCTGTCGCTTGACAATCCTTTAAACAAATTCGTAATGGATTTGTTATTGGAGATGATCGTTTTAGATGAATAATTATTGTGAGGTTACATGAGAGTTTGTTTGACTAAATTTACGGACGAAATCGCAGATTTTTTAACAAATGAAACATTGAAAGCAATAGACTATGGAATTTTGGACTTGCATCATATAAAAAATAGGGAACTGAGAAATGTTTTCTATTTTTTGGAGGAACTTTTGACTGTTGAATTGGAACTCAACTACCTGGAAAATGAAACAGGGATATTCAGGGTTTGCAGACGTGGCAATTTTTGGTATTACAAACAGGGAAAACATATTATCAAGGCAATCTGTTTGGATGAACTTAAAAAACAGGTAACTGTTGAAAATCGCATTTGGTATGTGTTTGATGAGGATTTGGCAAAAAAATACGGAGGCATAATATTTTGAAGGATTTGTTGTTTATGGTTGGCTACCTTGTAGCCTGCCTTGCTTTTGGAAGCATTTTAATATAAGGAGGTAAAGATGAATATAATTGATTTGGGAGCAATAGATAGGCTAGTTAAAAGAAATGAAAATCTTTTAACTTCTTTTAAGATAATTGATGATGTTGATGGTGATTTGGTGGTCAAAAATTTTGAAAAGAACGTATCTAACTTCAACGCAAAGGATGTGGTGATTCACAATAATGTGGTTGATATCGTATCGCCAGACGGTACGATTTCTGTTTCTTATTATTTTTCAGATTCATATTTGAAAAGTGATTTGAAAAGTATATTGGGTAAAATCAGAAGGTTTTGTCAAAAATCAGGTATTTGCTGTAGGGATTTTCATGAGTGATTCTAAGATATTGGTTTTTGAAGATGCAGATGAATTTTTAAAAGTTATTTCCAAACTGCAAAAAGCCTATGATGACAGTGAGGAAAACTAAAGTTATTTATTTAATTTTTAACAGATATTAACATAGTATGATTAATGAAGTTATTCTTTCACGACTTGACGAACTCATTGGAGATTATGATACTCCCTTTTTCAAATATCTTTTATACTCATATGATTTGAGCCTCGAGGAATGTGAGCTTATAGTATCAAAACTTAAGGATGACATTTCAGATGATGTCATTTCAAGTGATGATAATCTTGTTGAGGTTATTGAAGAGTATTTCAGACAAAAATGCATTGAAACAGAAAAAAGGGACAAATTGGAGTATCTGTCTTTTCTTATGGATAGTGAAAGTGACTTCTATGTTAAATTTTTAGCAAAATATGATGTTTCTTCCCGTGATTTGGACATAATCTACAATAAAATAGATGATAAGATAACCAACGAGAATATCAGTGATTTTGAAATCAAACGTAGTTTGGAGTATTATTTTTCAAATGCCGTTAAGCAGGATTCATATATCAGGAGTCTGGAACATATTGTAGGCAACAATTATGATTCATTAACTGTAGAGAGGGTCAAAAGGGAATATCCCAACATTTATGACGGCGATATCATTGAGATTACAAACGAGCTGTATGCTGAGATTTTGGACGGCAAGAACTTCACAAGCATCAAGGATGCATTTTTCGATAAGGTAATGCGCAAATCGGAATCCAAAAAGGCGGAAGCTATTTATAAATGGGAAAGTTTGGTTTTGGGAAATGGCGATTCATTCAATAAGCTGCTCGAAACCAAGCATCTAACCCTAGGCGATGGTGAGGTAATTAAAAAGGATGTCCGGTCTAAAATTCTGAATGGGCTTATATGTGCCGATAAGATTAACGGTGCATTCCTGACTATGTTGTGCATCAATTATGGTAGTGAATAAAATGAGGGTAAACAGCGTTTTTTCTTTTCTTGAAACAAAATTCAAGGATCTCTATGATTTGTGCACAGTCATGGAAAAGTTCATTGTCCTTGAAAACTACACATTGGCAATTGCAACGGCAAAGGTCATCCTCGATTTGTTCTGCCAGAAAACATCACAGGAACTGGTTTTCACAATAGATGTCTTCAATGACAGGTCCATACGTTATACGATTAATGATGTTAAGGGAGTCTATAAACAGATTTTTGAAATAATCTATGAAAATTACTTCAATCCCCGTGAAGAGTTTTTGGAAGTCAACTATGAATTTGACCTGAACTATATTCCAAAAGATGTCCGATTAACCAATGATGAGCTTTTTTTGATTTTGAACAATCTTAAAGTGGATTCCATTTCATCAAATGTCCTGGGAAGGGATGGCGATGATATGCTTTTTACAGAAGATATGCCTAGCGAAGAGCGAAGGGTAGCTCTGGAAATAATCAAAAACAATCTGAATAAGTTCATACCTGATTTTATTTTGCCTTTGGATTTGGTTGATAGTGAAGGTAATGCATTAACCCGTAAGTTCAATTTTGAAGCACAGATAAAGTATGACTATTGCTTTGTAAAGGAAATTCCGCCCGAAATGGAATTGGATAAATATCAAAAGCGTGCAGTCGAATACGATGAAGGTAAGCCGTTGGTCATTAATGCAGGTCCTGGAGCCGGAAAAACAAGTGTAATAATTGAAAGAGTCCTGCATCTTCTCAAAAATGCAGACCCGTCTTCAATTCTTGTCATTACATTTACAAACAAGGCTGCAGATGAGCTCAAGGAGCGTTTCAAAAAGGACACCAAACTGGACTTGAACGTCATAAACCAGATGAGGATAAGTACAATTCACAGTTATTGCAGGTCTGTGTTGTCTGATTTTTCTGAAATTCCATATAATTTGCTTAAAAGAGATTCTGAAAGAAATTTGTTTTTCAACAAGCACAAGGAAGAGCTTGGATTTACTGGTGAGGCATTTTTAAGAAGCTATGAATCGGCACATGCCCTTAAAAAATATGAGGAATATGCACTTTTTGAAGTGGATACTCAATCGCTTCTAGATTATGTCAGGAAAAACTTTAGGGTGTCTGATGAATACAGAGAATGGATTCGCCAATATTATGATTCAAATAACCAGTATCCATCCAAAAAGGAAATAAAATACAATAAGTTTGATGAAGATTTGTATAATGCTCGTTTTCGCCAGATTGTAGAGTCCTATCCTGATTGGATTGACCTTATGGAAAGGGAACACGTTTGCGACCAGAATTATCTTCTAATTAAAACTCTGGAGCTTTTGTCCAATCCAGATAATCTTTCCCGCGTGGAATACAAAAACATTTTGATTGATGAGTTTCAGGATACGGATGCCATTCAGATGCAGATATTTGAAAAGCTTCAAAGCATTGCTGATACATTTACTGTCGTTGGCGATGCAGACCAGAGCATCTACTCGTTTAGGGGAGCCAACCCAAAGTTTTTTACAGATTATGCAAACTCTGATGAATTTGAAAACAAGATTCTTGTAAATAATTATCGTTCAAGCTTTGACATCGTCGAATTCAATGAAAAGTACATTGAATCAAAAAGGCAAACTCAAAAGAATCTTAAGGCCAAAAATTCTCCTAAGATGCCGGTTTATTTGCTTGAAAGCAGGGATGACATTGAAGAATATAGGTCAATCGCTTTCATTATCAAAAATCTCTTGACCAATGGCAAAATCGAAAAGATGAGTGACGTTGCAGTTCTCTTCAGATCCCACAGGGATAAAAAGGAGATTCTTGACGTGTTTGACCGTGAAGGCATTCCATACTACCTTAAGGGGATTGACGATTTGATATATCAGGATGAAGTGAAAGCTGTTTTGGCACTTTTCTGGTATATATTGCCATTCAATCCAACATTGATTGCAAGGTATGGAGATGGAGGGCACTGGATTAATCTGCTTTCATTCACAGACAGGTACTACAAGTCCTCAAAGATTTTTAAACTTGATTATAGGACTATACAGGTTCTTGAGGAAATTGAATTCAAGTATCATCAGAATGTCGTAAGCTATACTGGAAAATATGAACCTCTGGTTGAAAACAAGCAGTCCAGATCTTTCATGGATGTTGTGCGTGATTATTCGGATAGGGTATTGGAAGATATCTTTAAAAAGACAAATAAGATTGACATATCTATTCTAAGTCGGGATGAACTTAGGAGCATAGGAATAGTTGATGAGCATGATTTGGACTTCTTTGCAAGTTTGAATGAAATTAAACGTGAAGTGTTTGACAGTGACATTGAACCGGGCAAAAAACCGACTTCCCTGCAGGTCTTTTACAAGCTATTGAATGCTGCAGGATATCTTGAGGAGCTGTTTTCACGAAATGATTTTGAGGCAAGAAAGGCATCTCTCAACCTTGCGTTGATTTCTGGAATAATATCTGATTATGAAAACATTATGGGAAAGCATGATGTAATAGGTCTTTTCAATTACCTTCATCGTTCGCTTAAGTATTACAGCTGTCCGATAAATGAATATGAGGACAATTCCGAAAAGGTTCATATCATGACAGTTCACAAGGCTAAAGGTCTTGAATATCCCGTTGTCATTACTGCTTCACTTAAGGAAAACAAGTTTCCAATTGTATTTCGAAACAACAGGAAAGATGATTTTGAGCGTCCAAGCTATCCGACTCCAAACAGGTTTTTGAAATACAAGATGTCTGAAGAGGATGAAATAAATGCTCTTAATCATGAGGAAGAGCGCATAGTTTATGTTGCAAATACTCGTGCCGAGGAACTGTTGATCTTGTCTGCAGTTCAATCAAGAATCAGCCATCCTATTCCAAGTGTTTTGGAAAGTTTTGAAAATGATTTTGGTGAAATCGCAAGAATTGAACCTGATGATGTTGACAAACTCAAGAAAGTAACTTCACATATGCATAGGGAGTCAAACCTGTTCAGACAGATTGAATTTGAAAATATCCTGGAGGACTATCTTAACTGTCCTTTGAAGTATAACCTTGAAAACAATCTATGCTATCAAAATCCCAAAAACATAAACAAATTCATAAATTCCAAACTGAAAGTTCTTCTCAATACGATTCACAATCCTAAGCTTCAAAAAGATTGGACTCGTGAAGATATTCATAATCTTGTGAGTGAAGTTGTAAAGTCATACAGTTTTGCATCCGAGTCAATGAAGAATCAGCTTAAGGAGCTGTTTGACCATATTGCGGATTATTGGTTGGATTATGGAAAAGAATATGATATTGTTGACTACAGCTATCCAGTGTCTCTTGAAATTGACGGATATGATGTCAATGGAATAATTGATTTGATCGTTAAGGAAAATAATGGTGGAGTAAATCTCATTCATTTCATTCGCTCTCGCGATGATATCCGTAACTATCATTATTTTTACATGGAAATTTTATCTTACTATGCATATGCCCTTCTTGAAAACGATGACTTTGAGATAAGTTCATTGCTTCTGCATGTTCTTGACGAAAACAAGCAGTATGAAATTTCATTTGACAAGTCCAATAAATTTATTTTTGAGTATCTGTCGGGCATTGTAGGCCATATTGAAAGGGATGACTATCCTATTCATGAAGTCAACTGCAAAAACTGTGAATTCAATGGCATCACCTGCATGTTTGAAAGCGATTTTGGCTAAAATATTTATCTTATTTTGTTAAAAATTAATATGATGAACATTGAAAACCTTGCCTTGGAACTTGAAATTGATGAAAAAGATGATCTGGTCAAAATAGCTATTGGTGATGTATCTACAAAATGGATTTGTAGAGATGACTTGTTCATAGAAAGGATTTGTGATGAAAATATTAACCCATTCTATAGGACACTGCATTTGACTCGTGAAATAGAAGTTAAAAACATTTTGGATAGGGGAATAGAACTTTTAAACATGCAAAAATATGGCAAAGCTATAGACTGCTTTGATGAGGCAATATTTTTTGATGAAAATTATGCTGACGCCTTGTTTAATAAGTCACATGCTTTATTTAATCAGGGTCACTTTGTAAAATCACTGCGTTTTTATAAGAAAGCTATTAAATCTGGTTATCCGAAAGATATTGAATACCATAAACTGCTTTTAAAAAAATCTTCCGAAGAAAGGAACAATTTTCCAAAAATTAAGAAAAATATCTATGCCGGAGACGAATCCGTAGCAAAAGGGGAATTTGAAAGGGCATTGGATTTCTATGATAGGGCACTAATGAATCCGTCAAAATTTAAAAGTAAGATTATCTATAAACTCTTAAATAAGAAGGGTTTGGTTTTGGTTAGACTCAATAGAATTGATGAAGCTTTAGAAAGCTTTGAAGCATCCAATCAGGCTTTGGATAATGGTCTTGCATATTTTGGCATTGGCTATTGCAGACATTCTTTAGGTGAAGACTGTGCGGACAGTCTAAAAAAGGCAGAGGGAATTGATAAGAAGTATTTGCTTAAAAAAGCATTGATATTCAATGATATAAAGCTATATGATGATGCATTGGATGCATTCAACTTATTTTTGCATAATCACTTTAGATTGGATTCAGGATTCAAGTCAGCAATTGAAGGTAAAATGATTGCATTGGATAATTTGGATTTGGAAAGCACTTTTGAAAGGGAAATTCTCTTGCAACTCTAGAATGTTTTGACTGCAGATCAACTAACAATTTACTAACAAAATATTTATTAATAATTAACAACTATTATTATTTATATAATCTGGTGTGTTAATATGGATGATGAGACATTAAAGATATTTGCAAAAGTTCATATATCCTCTTATAGGCATAAAACTGTTCAGTCCCTTAAGGATGATGTTAAAACTCCAACTGAAATATCAAACGATACTGGAATTAGAAGAAATCACATGTCTAATGTTTTAAGGGATCTAAAGGATAATGGTGTTGTTGAATGCGTAAATGAAGAGGCTAAACGGGGAAGGCTATATAGGCTGACTTCTTTGGGCGATGAAATTGCAGATAATTTGAAAGATTAATTCATTTTTTTAATAAAATTATATCAAATTAAATTTCTTGGAATGCTACTTTAAAAAGGGTTAATTTATAAAATAGCCGGTGTAAACTAATTCTTCAATAGGTGACACAATATATGATGCATTATTAATTAAATGTTCCAATTGATATTTGATTATTTGTATAATTAATTGCAAGGTCAGTTATTCATAAATTTTTAATGATTTAATCTTTTTTAATCTTAAAAACTATAATCATCTTTTAATATCAAGTATAGATAAACTTAAATAGTTTAATTAATCATATATATTTTTGGAATGTTAGAATAGATGATGAAACCCTAAAAAATTTGCTTATATAAACATTAGTTCTTACCGTGTAAAAGTAATGAAAACATTAAAAGATGAGGCTAAAATACCAACGGTAATTGTTAAAGATTGTGATATAGTGCTTAATCATATCTCAAAGGTTTCAAATTGAATTAAAAGAGGTTGGCGCTGTAGAATGTTTGAATGAAGAAGCAAAAAAGGGAGATTATATAGATTAACTGATTTAGGTGATGAAATAGTTGATAACTTAGCTGAATAAATCAGTTTTATGCAATTATGGAACTTTAAATCAATTGAAAATAAGATCATTTACATCAAAAAGAAATATGTTGAACATAAATTATACAAAAATCATTTAAAATTTGTCCTGTTTTTATCAATTGATAAATGTGGTTTAAATCGCGGGACATTTTTTGCATATTCACAACAAGATTTTATATCATATTTGTTATTTACAATCAAAATCATTATATCTATTGTGAACATAAATTAGTATTAGAATTATAAAAAACTATGAAAATGGGGTATGATATTATAGACATCAATAGAAAAAAATCATTAATTCGTTCAAATGAACTCGATAAAATTGCTATTGATGATAATAAACATAAATCAAAGGTTAGACTTGGTTGCAGTGAATCTTCAAAAAGATTATATGAAAACAATAAAAATAAAATATTAAATGAATTAAATGCATCACAGGAAGATTGGGAGAATCCCAAATGGCAATTGAAAAACCGTATTAGTGATGTTGATGAAATTTTGAAGTACACTGATCTTTCAAAAAAAGATTATGATGACATTAGAAAAGTCAGTGAAAAACATAGGTTTGCAATAACACCATACTACTTTTCATTGATTGACTTTTCCAATCCTAATTGTCCAATAAAACTGCAATCCGTTCCAAGCATTAAAGAATTGGATGAATCCGGACAATTGGATCCGATGTGCGAGGAGCAATCCAATCCATCCGGAAGAATTACAAGAAGATATCCAAACAAGCTAATCATTAATGTTACTAACGCATGCCCTATGTACTGCCGGCACTGCCAACGTCGCAGATTGATAGGCAACTTTGATAAGCACACTCCCAAAGAATACATTGATGAATCCATAGAATTTATAGCAAATCATGAAGCCATCAGGGAAGTGTTGGTTACCGGCGGAGATGCATTATTGCTTTCCAACAATCAGCTGGAAAATATATTCGAAAAACTGTCCCAGATAAGCCATGTTGATGTAATAAGGGTAGGTACAAGAACTCTCGCAACCCTTCCTTTTAGAATTGATAATGACCTTGCAGTTCTTCTTAGAAAATATAGGGTTCAGCTATCTACACATTTCAATCATGCATGTGAAATTACTCCTCAGGCTGTAAGTGCTGTTGATATGCTGGTCGACCATGGTGTACTTGTGAGAAATCAGATGGTATTGCTGCATAATGTAAACGACGACAAGTACTGTATCCAAAAAACCAATGAGGAGCTGCAGAAATATCGTGTAATTCCATATTATCTGTTCCATCCAAAGGATGTTAAAAGCACAAAGCACTTCCAGGTTGACATTTCAAAAGGATTGGAAATCATGAAGCATTTGGAAGGAAGAACAAGCGGAATGTGTAAACCTACATATGTTTATAATTCTCCAGGAGGGCTTGGAAAGATACCTTTAGTGCCGATGGAAAATATTGAACAGGTCAAAAACGGATATAAGCTCACAACATGGGAAAACAAGATTATCAAAAAGGATTTTGAAGATTGAATAATTTTTTCTTCATATTTCTTTTTATGCGCTTTTTTTTTTAAATCTATTTTTTTTTTTAATGTTTTGAGGATGTGACTCGAAGTCACCATTTCCAATCTTATCTAGCATCTTTAGATGCCTTTCGTTAAATGAATCCCCAATCTTTAAGAGAGTTATTCTTTCACTATCGGATAAATAGAATATATTGTTCAGTTACAATAACTGTAACTGCTGCATTAAGTTAGAACACAAGACAGAAATAATGGAAAGAATTAATAACATCCATTTTTGACTGATTTACTGGATTGTTTAAAAAGTATCATTAATTAAAAAATTCTGTAATTCAAAAATATTATCAGTTGAATGATAGTATTCAATCGCTGTTTCATTGTCAGTTTTAACAGAAACTTTAAAATAATCTATAGTTATTTATAAAATATTCAATAAAATAATTATTATAATAATTGGAGGGGGGTTAAATCTTGTTTAATAAAAAATATTTCATATTAATTTTAATATTCTTGTCTTTATTTTGTTCAATTGCATCAATCAGTGCTGCAAATACTGTTTTGACTGACAATTCGAATAACAGCATTACAAATGAGTCCAGTTTACAACTTCCTCTTTCTTTTGATGAGGACATTAATCAAAAGGTTGATAATTCTTCGGATACAAATGATAATGTTTTAGCCAGTAATCAAAATACTGTTGAGAAATCCAAAAATTCAAGTGCAATCATTAAAAAAGCTCCTAAGGTATGGATTAATAAGATGATTGTTAAATCTGACAAGAAATTAGTTATAAAACTTAAATCAGATAAGAAAGGAAAAATCTATTATTCCACAAATGGTAAAAAACCAACTGTTCACAGCAAAAAATATACAGGTCCTATAACTTTAGCATCGAATAAGGTTTTAAAGTTTTTTGCTGTTTCAAAAGATGGAAGCAAATCAAAAGTTCATACATATAAAAGAATTTTAGGTAAAACTTCAAAAGGATATGTTGAAAAGCTCTACTTCGGCAATATGTCTTCAACAAAAACCATTGCATTAATTGTTGGAGTCCATGTTCAAGAATGCGAAATGCACAAGTCAATATACAAAAGCCTGATTAAGAAAAACAATAAATTAAAAAGAAAGTATGTGTTATATTACATTCATGTGACCAAAGACCAGAACAGTTATTCAAAAAGCAGAATGAATGGCCAAATATTAGGAAACAAATTCATAATAAAGGATATAGCTAATGAAAAACCTAAAATAACAACAGATATCCATGAAACAAGCTATAAGGCTAGCGGATACAAATATCCTAGATTCATCCATATGATTTCTAATAAAAACATTAAGACTGTCAAAATAAGTAAAAATCTCCATAAGAAATCTTCTCTTTATTTAAAAAGGCTGCTAAAATTGACACCTCACATTAAAAGATATGATCCTCAGTTGGGTTCAAGTCCGGCCTATATTACTGTACCTATTGCAAATAAGGGTTTAGTTTCTTATATCTATGAAACAGAAAGTGATTACTCAAAAACCGTTAAACAGACTTATGCAGACAAATATATTAAAGCTTTGGATAAAGTCAATTTGTCCTTTTAGCTTTAATTTTTAATTTTTTCATGATGCAGCAATGCTGATGGGGCTATTTTTGGAGTTAATTAATGTTTTTTTTTTAAATAGTGTATGTTACATGAAGTCACTATTTTTTCTTTAATTTTATATTATGCTAAGTACAATTTTTTATTAGGGATATTAATCTTTGTGGTTGGTTTATTTATGTTTTTAAAAGATTATAATATTTATTAAACTATGTTTGCTCCAAACGATAAAAACAACTAAAACACAAAATCAATTAAAAATTTTTGTTGCATCCTCGTTTTCAAATTTTAAAAATAATTATTGCATAGCTATTTATTTTTATACTTTAATGACATATATTTATATAGGAATGTTTTTATTTTTTGAACGGATTATATTAAAAAATGTTGTTTGGAGATGTTTGTGTGAAGAAAACAAAGATTATATGCAGTATTGGTCCGGCATCAGATTCATTTGAGGTCATGAGTGAAATGGCAAAAAGCGGTATGGATTGTGCACGTATCAATCTCAGTCATGCTACAACAGAAAGCATTTTAAAAACGTTGGATGTTATAAGGGATGTGCGTGAGGAGTCTGGTGTTCCAATTGCTGTAATGTATGATACCAAGGGGCCTGAATTCAGAACATTGGAGTTCTCATCAGACGGTGTGATGCTTCATAAGGGCGATACAATTAAAATGAGCAAAACCTGCATAAGGGGTAATAGAAAAGAATTCGGCGTTAATCACAGTAATGCGATTGATTTGATAAATGTGGGAGACAAGGTACTTATAGACAATGCCCTTCTTGAGCTGGAAGTCATTGATAAGGAAAATGATTATGTGGTATTGAAGGCATTGGGTGACGGAAAGATTCAAAATCACAAGTCAATCAATGTCCCTGGCGTTGATTTGAAACTGGATTTTATGAGCGAAGTCGATAGGAAAGATATCGCTTTTGCTGCAAGTCATGCCTGTGATTATTTGGCATTGTCTTTTGTAAATTCAAGGGAAGATGTGATTGAAGCTCGAAAAATTATTGAGGAATCCGGCGGAGATGCACTTATCATTTCAAAGATTGAAAGCTACAAAGGCATTGAAAATATTGATGAGATAATTGATGTGTCTGATGGTATTATGGTGGCCAGAGGAGATTTGGGTGTCAATGTTCCAATGGAAGAGCTGCCTATACTTCAAAAGAACATCATTGAAAAATGCCGTCAGAATGCCAAGTTTGCTATTGTTGCCACTGAAATGCTGGCTTCCATGGGTGAAAATCCAAGACCTACAAGAGCGGAGGTTTCCGATGTGGCCAATGCAATATTGGATGGAACCGATTGCGTGATGCTATCCGGAGAAACAACTGTAGGTGATTATCCAATAAATTCAGTTGAGACAATGAGCAAGATATGTAAATATGTGGAATCCACCATAGACTATACAAAGTATGTTGATTACAGGGGAACAATAGGCATTAGCGATACAATAGCCAAGCTTGTTGCAGATGCTGTAGAATACTCCGATATCAAATTGATAGTTGCACCTACTATCAGTGGATTCACGGCAAGAAGAATCAGTAATTTTAGGCCTGACACCATTATTTTAGCCTGCTGTCCTTCAAATCACATTGCAGAAAAGGTTGTCTTGAACTTTGGTGTCAAGCCGGTAGTGACTGAAATTTATGAAAGTAATCATGATATGGTTGAAAATTTTAAAAAAATTGCTCAAAATGAATTCAATCTCGATAAAGGGGATTTGATAGTGGTTACTGGAGGATACCCAGTAGGAGAGCAGAAAAAAACAAATTACTTGTGGATTGTGGAGATATAACTGGCAATTTTTGCAATATCTCTATATTAAAACAAAAACAGCTTTGAAATTATTATCTTTAGGATGTCTTTTGACATTAACTGCAGGGAAATTGAAAATCAGTTGGATTTTAAGCTGTTTATCTTTAAAATGCAAGAATGCCACAACTTCTGCAAGTTGTGGATGAATTGCACTTATTGGGTGTACTGTCTTTTTTAATTAATTTTATTGTGTTTTATTTTATTTGCGTTTTTTTGGAGGCTATTTTATGTCATGAATTTTTTATTCAGTATACTTTTTTGTTATTGGATTATTAAATAATTGCTTTGGGTATGAAAAATTGTTTTGGGTTTGAAAAATTGCTCTGAGTTCGTTATTCGATTACTTTTCAAATGCTCTCTCTCATTTTTTATATATGGGTAATTATAAATGAGATATTATTCAATTAAGTGTGATTTTAATTGTTGTTTTAAAAAAGAGTTGATGTTTTTTCATTTTTTTTTAGATTAAATATTAAAAAATATTGTCATTCACTGGCTTTTAGTGATTCTACCATGTCTAACTTCTTAATTTTATTTGAAAACATTAGGTTTACAAGTATTGATATGGAAAATGTAATTGAAGCAGATAATATGAGATTTGTAATGGTTAATTTGGGTATTGTATAAAATGAATTTCCTGAAGAGGCCCACATTAGATCCAGGACATAGATGCCTAAAGGCACACCAAGTATAAATCCTATAGTTGTAAATATTAGGTTTTGTGTTAATAGCAATCTTCTCAATGCATTGCTTTTAAATCCCAGTACTTTAAGTGTTGCAATTTCCCTTTCAATTTCTGTAAATGAGAGTAATCCTAAATTATACAAAACTATGACTGCCAAAATACATGCGAAGAGGGATAATATGTAAATTAACACCCATGCTGTTTCGGTTATTTCATCCCATCTCTTTTCAATGTCATCAAGAGTAGTGGTTGATTTAAAGCCCTCATATGTTTTGTTAACGTGCTGTGAAGTTATGACACTGGTTGGAGTGTAATTAAGGTTAAGTTCTTCCAATTTATTTGGGGACATGATTAAACCCTGTGATATTGGGTCTGCATGGATTTTATCAATTTTTGTATTGACCCATTTGTTCGATCCCATGATGTGCCATTTAACGGTGTTTCCAATGTCTATATTTAACTGGTCTGCCATTTTTTGTGAAATTGAAACTTCATCATTTCCAATTTCTATTTTATTCTCATACTTGTCTGTTGGCGTTATTAAATCCGTGCTGTTTGAAACCAGAATATTTCCCATTTTTTTCGTGTCATCTGTTTCGAGTTCAATTTTCTCCTCCATTATTTTGTCTCCGTTAACATCACTGGCTACTTTATCAATTTGGGATATTGTTGCGTTGGCATCAATCATTAATTTTGAATCATAATGATTAATTTGATTATATTCCCATTCTTTTACATCATTCAGCCCATCATATAATCCAAATGCACCAATTAAAAGTGCACTACAACCCATAACACCTATAATGGTCATTACACTTCTCAATCTGTTTCTTTTTGCATCTCTATAATTCCAGCGGAAATTGAATGATAGTTTTTTCCAAATCTTTAATCTTTCAATGAATCCTGAAGTTGATATTTTAGGCGCTTTGGGTTTAATGGCATCGGAAGGTTTTTCTTGTGAAATGCTTGAAATGGCACGATATGAAACTGCAAGTGAAAATATGGTCATTAAAACTATTAGATATATAAAATTCATATTTCCGGTAGGGCTCCATAAAGGTAGTTTATATGTTTTAATCATTGATGGATAGAATATTGGAGGTATTATTTTTGGTCCTAAAATCAAACCCAAAATGGAACCGGTTAAAACTAACCAGAATCCATACGATATATAATGCAGAGTTATGGTACTATTTTTAAATCCATTGGCTTTTAATATTCCTATTTGCATTCTTTGATGTGAAATTATCCTAGTCATTGTTGTCATGAGGATTAGCATTGAAACAATGAGGAACACAACCGGGAAAATATCAGCCATCATTTTGTGTTTGGCAATTTCTTCTGAAAATTGATAAACACTTGGATGGTCTGATTGCTTAACAAATGCGCTGTAATATCCATTTAAACGATAATCTAACAATTTGTAATATGTATCGGGGGAACCCTCAAATTTAACGTTTAAAACATTGTATGGGACTGTATCTTCGGGAAATGCTTTATGGGACATATAAGCAAAGCCGATTTTATTGTAATCTTGTATCACAGAATGGTCTGATGTATGATAAACGTATTCCGGTGAATATCCTAATCCTTTAATTTCCTTATCAATTACATACCCTTTACTTTCAAAGCTGATGCGGTCTCCGATTTTTAATCCTTTGGCATCTGCAAAGCTTTTATCAAGCCATACTCCATCACTGTCATTAATGTCCAGTGGTTTGCCTTCCAATAAATAGAATTTGGATATGGTATTGTTTTCAACAAAGTGCAGCGTAATTTCGGGGTCATTTTCGAAGTCAGCTACTGAATCAACAACCAATTGCCTATCCATTTGTGTAGTTGGGCCTAAAAGATTCACTTGTTCCAGAAACAAATCATTCAAATAAGGTGAATAAATCCAACCATCTGCCAAGTTGGTTTCTTCATAATAATCGTTTATGTTGACTTCAAGACCTATGCATTCGCTACTTATTCCGGTAAAAACAAGAACTCCTAAAAATGCCATTAAAAAAATAGATATGAATTGGGATTTGTGTTTGAATATGTCTCTTACCATCTTTTTTCCAAGCATTTACTCACCATTATACTACTTTCAATTTGAATATTTAATTATGTTCACTTTCCCGTTTTTATATTGAGTTACACTAATTTGCAGTTGTATTCTGATTGCTGATATATATTTAAGCAAATTCGAATCAATACGGTTGTTTTTGAATTGAATCTCATTTCATTATATAAGTCATTGTTGTTGATTAGCAATTATATTTCTTATTGTCTTGGTTAGTGAATTATGAATTCTTAAAAATATTTAAAATGGTTAAATTGTTTAAACAGAGTGTTTTTGGAACCATTTCATTTTCATTCATAAATCCTGATTCATATTAGCTATTCTTTTGAAATGGATTATTCGATTCATGATTTTGTTTAGATTGAGATTCAAAATATCATACATTAATTGTTAAATTTTATTATATCTCACATCATATATTAATTATTATTTTTTTCAATAGTTTTAGTTCAATCATTTAGTCGTAGCGAAAATATAAGGCCTATTATTGCGGGTACATGACTCTTTTCATTTCATCTGTGGGATTTTGTCAACTATTTTTTCTTTAATACTTGTTTCATTTTGTAATTCTTTCACATCTGTTGTTTGCTCAAGCGATTCTTAATATTCTTTAGACCAGATGCGGATGTGAAAAATTTCATCATTTGGCAACAGGTTGTGATTCCAGTTGAACCAATATTAGTTTGTTCATTATAACACCTATCTTTTTTTACTAAATAATAATAATTTTTTTTTAGATAAATTATTTATTAGATAGTTTTAATAATATTTATTAGTTAATGAATTTGAAGGTTTGATAAAATGGATGATAAAACAAATGATTTTTTAAGTGAATATTTGTCAGAATTATGTCTGGATTTTGATGAATCAACTTTAATTTCTTCAAATAAAAATGGAGAAAAAGAAAACAGAATATGAATTTAAAAAAGAAAATTTAGTTGAATTTGCCAAATCCAATTCAATTTCAATCAATGAGATTTTATTGGCAAGTTTAACATTAACACTTAATAAATTTAATTTTTCCGATGAAATTTTAATTTTCAATCAAAATAATATTCCATTTGCAGCTAAATTTGAAAACAGACAAATTCACATTAGGGAATTTCTAGAGAATATTCATGAGAACTATATTAAAACGTTGGAGTTCGATGAATATTGCAGTAATGATGATTTTCTTTTAAAGCCGGAATTTTATTATTCGTTTGGTGATGATTTAAAATCAGATGAAGACTATTCCAATTATTTAAGCATTGTTGAAAATGATAAAACTGTTTTGTTGTCATTATTTTACAATAATGAATTATATACAAAGGAATTCATTGATTTATTCTTATCAAGCCTTGAAAAAATCGTTGAAGAAATAGTTAATGCTAATATTGATAAAACAAATATCTGCGACATTGCCATTGTAGGCGAAAATGAAAATGTTGTCTTCAGCGAAGTTGAAATGCCTTTGATTCACAAACGCTTTGAAAAGCAGGCAATGGAGAATGGTGATGAAACTGCTCTTGTTGCAAGTGATGCCACATTGACTTACAAGCAATTGGATGAAAAAGCAAATGTTATTGCAAATGCTTTAATAGATAAAGGAGTCAAACCGAAAAGTAATGTTTTAGTAATGCTTTCAAGGGACAGTAATTTGATTGCTTCCATTTTGGGTATCCTTAAAGCGGGTTGTGCCTTCATTCCGATTGATCCTGAATATCCTCAGGAGAGAATAAATTATATTTATGAAAACAGTCAGGCGGATTATATTATTGCCAATGAATCCGGAGAAAAATCTTTAGACATTGAAGAACTGCTTAAAGAAGGCAATTCAGAAAATCCTAACGTTAATGTTGATCCTGATGATTTGGCATATATGATTTATACTTCAGGCTCAACCGGTAATCCTAAAGGTGTGATGATCGGTCATGAAAACATTTGTAATCAGGTTTCAAATCCTAAATCCACTTATGATAGCTTGCTTTGTATTACAACTATCTCTTTTGATGTGTCTGTTGATGACATATTGACATCTCTCTCAAATGGGTTGAAATTGATATTGGCTGATGATGTTCAAATCAAAAATATTCCTGCTTTAATCAAGTTAATTGATGAAAATCAACCTGAAATTTTAGATATTACTCCTTCAAGACTTGCTTCTAATCTTGAGGTTAAAGAATTCTGTAATGTTATATCCTGCATAAAGTGTTTTTTCATTGGAGGAGAGAAATTTTCAGCAAAAGTTTATGAAGATTTAAGAAAATACAGTGATGCGGTTGTCTATAACAGTTACGGTCCAACAGAAACAACAATCACCTCAAACAACAAAGAAGTCACAGATGTAAACGATTTGACTGTGGGTCCTCCTTTAACCAATTATGTCACTGATGTTCGTGATATTGATGGAAAATTGGTTCCTAATGGTGTAATGGGTGAATTGTACATTGGAGGTGTGAGTGTCGGAAAAGGATATTACAACATGCCTGAAAAAACTGAAGAGGTTTTCCTGACTATCAATGACATTCCGTATTACAGGAGTGGGGACTATGCCATTGAACTTCCAAATGGTGAAATCGACATTAAAGGAAGAATAGACAATCAGATTAAACTCAGAGGTTTAAGAATAGAAATTGGTGAAATCGAAACCAATATTGGTCAATATCCAGATATAAGGCAGGCGGTTGTTGTAATTAAAGAGATTAACAATAATGAACATTTATGTGCATATTACACTGCTAACTGTGAAATTGACAGTGATGACTTAAAAGAGTTTTTAAAAGATCGTCTTACTCGTTATATGGTTCCAACCGTGTTCATGCAGCTAGATGAAATGCCGCAAACACCAAACGGTAAAACTGACCTGAAACAACTGCCAGCACCACAACTTAGATTGTCATTTACACTCCCTGAAACTGAAACTGAAATAATCTTGCATGAAATTGCTTCATCCATCAGCAAAACAAAGGAATTCGGTACTACTGATGATTTGTATGCTGTCGGATTTACTTCATTGTCACTGATGAAATTAAATGCAAGGATTTATGAGGAAATGGGTGTTAATTTAGATATTATTTCATTATTGAATGATCCTACAATTAAAAATATTGCAAACGAAATAGAAAACAATGATATTCTAGATTTGAATAGTGTAATAGAATTATCTAAGGATATGGTTTATTATCCATTGACAGAAAATCAAATGGGAATCTATTATGAGTGCATTCAAAGCGGTAATGTTGCACAATATAATCTTCCATCAATCATAAGATTTGACAGTGAAATTGATGTGGATAGATTGCGTGATGCAATCATTAAGACAATTGAGGCATATCCTTATCTAAAAACCAGAATTGTTACACAAAAAGGTAAAGTGATGCTGAAACGTGATGATTCAATAGAGATTGATGAGATTCCAATTGTTGATGTTGATAATATTTCTGATAGTGAAATTGAAAAAGAAAATCTTAAACTGTTTGATTTGCATAATGACCAGTTATTCAGATTTAAAATCTATAAAACTCCTAGTGAAACAATTTTATTCTCAGATGTCCACCATATAATTTCCGATGGTGAATCCTTAGACAAGCTGTTCACAAATATTTCCAATGCATATCAGGGAATTGAAATTGAAAAAGAAACAATCAACGGTTACATTAACAGTATAATTGAAAGTGAAAATGAAAACAGTGAAAAATATGAATTGTCTAGAGAATTCTTCCGGGATAAATTAACTAAAGAAGTTGATTCGACTGTATTGACTCCTAATTTGAATGGTAATTTTGAAGAAGGAATTTTAAAATCAATTTCCAAAAATATCGACCTTGAATTGGTTAATAAGTTTTGCAGTGAAAACAGGATAACTCCTAATGTCTTATTCATGGCAATTACCATGCTGAACTTGAATAAGTATTCATTCAATGACAAAACATTGATTACAACTATTTTCAATGGAAGATCAAACTCATCCTACCTCAACACACAGGCATTGCTAGTTAAAACACTCCCAATTGTTTCAATCAATGATGATAGGACATTATCATTTAAAGAATATTTAAATTCAGTCAATGATATCTGGATGGAAACCATTAATCATTCTGATTATTCTTATACTAAGATTTCTGAAGAGTTTGGATTGAAACCAGAGTTTTTCTATGCATACAATAATCTTGACGCTGAAGAAATTGAGATTAACGGTAAAACTTATAAAGTCAAATATTTGAATTCCCTTGAAGTTAACTATAAAATATCTTTGGATGTTAATGAAACCAAAGATAATATGGAATTGTTTATCCAATAT
>NZ_CAJOJM010000031.1:0-13699 GCF_905234905.1 Methanobrevibacter sp. UBA188
TACCCTTTCTTGCATCTTGTCGATTGCTTGATCAAGGTCGTCTCTTAGAGGTTCTTGCCAGAGTGCCCTGTAGACAAGTTCAGCATAGAGTCCGGATACATATTCGGCAAATCTTAACTCGGAAGTTGTGAAAACCAATTCTTCCAATGCTTGGTGAGCAGCAATTAATAATTTTGCACCAGGGGTTTCGTATATTTCCCTACTTTTAATACCAATCATTCTGTTTTCAATGATGTCTACTCTACCGATTCCGTGAGCTCCTGCAATTTCATTTGATTTTTTGATAATGTCGAGTAAAGGCATCATTTCACCGTTGATGGCTACAGGAACACCTTCTTCAAATTCGATAGATACTTTTTCCGGTTCGTCTTTGGCATCTTCCCATGAAGCAGTCCATTCGTAGATGTCTTCAGGAGGTTCGTTTGCAGGGTCTTCTAGGACGTCCCCTTCGATTGCTCTTCCCCAGAGGTTTTCATCAATACTGTAAATCTTATCGTAGCTTAATTCGATTCCTTTGGATTCTGCATATGCCTTTTCTTCAGTTCTTGTTAGATTCATTTCTCTTATTGGTGCAATGATGTCTAAATCGGACATTGCAAGAATTATTGCTTCGAATCTGAATTGGTCGTTTCCTTTTCCGGTACAACCGTGTGCAATTGCAGTTGCTCCTTCTTTTTCAGCTAATTCTACAAGTTTTTGGGCAATTAATGGTCTTGCAAAAGCGGTACTTAATGGATATCCTTCGTATTCTGCATTTGCTTTGATTCCACGTGCAATGTAATCGTTGGCGAATTCTTCTTTAGCATCTATATTGTAGTGTTTTAATCCTCCAATTTTAGCTGCACTTTCTTTTGCTTTTACCATTTCTTCTTCGCCTTGTCCTACATCTACACATGCGGTAATAACTTCTACATTATATTTTTCTTCTAATAATTTAACACAAACGGAGGTATCTAATCCACCACTGAATGCTAAAAGTACTTTATCAGTCATAAAATCACCATATTAATTTCAATAAAAATGAATAATCATTATATACTTATATTGTTAATAGTATTTAAAATTAATAAAAAAGTTGAAAAAATTTAAATGAGTGATGACCTATCATTTTTTAATCTTTTTATATTTAATTTAAAATTAGTTATTTCATTATTCTGTTGGTAATAATGTTTTTAAATAGTTTTGACAGAAGAAAACTCTTAATTGAGGGCATAATTGAGGTTGAAAGTTATATGGACATTTTGAAAAATCAAAACCTCAATTAAGAGTTTCGAGTTCATATATTACTCGCTAATATTAAATTGTATTTCATAGTATATAAAGTTTAGGCATACCTAAACTTTAATCAGTAAATTTTCACTCTCGACAAATTCAATCAGTCGGGAGTATGTCGGATTGTTTTTTAAGGTATCCTTATTTCCAATTATTATTAATTTTCTTTTCGCTCTTGTAATTGCAACGTTCAAACGTCTTAAATCATTTAAAAATCCGATGTTTCCGTGTTCATTGCTTCTTACTGTTGAAATGATGATGATTTCCTTTTCCCGTCCCTGGAATCCGTCAACGGTTTTTACTTCAACAGGAGTATTTTCCTGGATAATCTTTACCTGATCTGCATAGGGGCTAATGATTCCTATATCTTCCTCCTTAACTCCTGCAGTCATGTAATCCTGAGCAACGCTAACAGCAATTTCAGCTTCTGCCTTATTTATTATTGATTTGGAATCCTTCAGGTGATTTTCATGATTTTTTTCAATTTGTGAAGTGTCCATAAAAAGAAGTGCCTCTTCATTATAATTGGAACCGATTATGTCTTTTATATTGATTGAATTGACGCTTGCATCACTTTTCAGGCTGTTGTTGTAAAACTCTGAATTTGGAAACTTCATTAAAAGCTTATTCATTCTGTACTGAACATTTAATAATTGAGATTTGTGGGGATACTTTCTGATTAAGGCTTCAAATAATGTATTTTCAAGTTCTCCCGCTTTTGTACTTATAATTGTTGGGGGGAGTTGCTTGTGGTCTCCTGCAAGTATGAACCTATGCGCCTTTGCAATTGGGATTAGAACGCTTGGTATGGTTGCCTGTGAAGCTTCATCAATAATTGCAACATCAAATTTGGTTTTTGCAATAGATTCAAGTGCAGCTGAAGAGTTTGTTGCGAGTATAACATCACTTTCTTCAACGATATTTCGAATCATTTTATTTTCAATTCTTTTGATGTCTGCATGCAGTTCATCAATTTCCTGATTATATTCAATCCATTGTGCCATGGACTGCATTTTTTCAGCGCTTATTCCCCTTCCACCTTTTCCTTTTGATGCATTGTATAATATGTCGTAATCTCCAAAGCCACGTCTAAATTGCGGTGTCGGTTTGGTATAGGACTTTCTTTTTTCGATTAATCTTTCAATTTTTTTGTAGATTTTCTTGATTTTCTTATTCAACTTATGCTTTTCAACCTTATACGCTAAAGAATATGTGATATTGTTTTTTGAAACCCTTTGCGGATGGCCTAATCTGGTCAGATTCAATTTTTTATTTGCCATCAGGCGCTCTAGGATGTTGTCTATTGCCGCATTACTTTCAGCGGTTGCAAGCACCTTATGATTCTGCCGGGTTTCCTGTGATATCAACTCAACTAATGTTCTGGTTTTCCCTGTTCCGAACGGCCCATGAATTAAAAAGAAATTTTCACATGATAAACCATGTTCTATTGCTATTTTTTGTGAATGATTTAAGTTTTTATCAATATAATCAATATAAGGGGTTTTTCTATCTTTTTTAGGGTTTCTGTCAGTTAGCATGTACTCCAATGCGTTTTTTCCCTTTAAACTTAAATGCTTTAGGTTGTCTTCCATTCTTCTAAATGTGATGTCATTTGCATATAGATCTATTCTCACCTTCTTTTTCAGCGCCCATTTTGGAATTCTTTTATCAAAGGCAACCTTGATGAATCTGGCTCCTTTTTCAGTAACTGTTCCAGTCAAATCACTTCTTAACGGGTTATCTGTACTAATCAGCACCATGTCTCCAACGCTGATTTCGGTATCTATTATGTCTGACCTTCCAAACTGAACAATTTCTAGACCTAATTCTTTGCCCATTCGTTTTCCTTTAACCTTGTTGATGGCTCTTCCCAGTTCTTCCCTTTTTTGTCCTGACATTGAACTGATTTCATGTGTCATCAGGTCAATTTCTGCATCCCGTTCATAATTTATGAGCCTTATTAATTTTTTAATATACTTTTTCACTTTAATCCCTAATTTATAAATAAGAGCGTTTATGTATAATATTATTATGGATTTTGAAAAAGTGGAATGTGTAGATAATTTGGAAATGAGCTATATTTCAAATTTATCTGGAGGTTATATTTCAAGAAATACGCATGTGTTCAATCAAATTGAATTAAATGAGTTAAATAAGTTTATTTTAGAAAAATCTGTTTTTGGAACACCTATATTTAAGTTGGGGCATGGTGAAAATAAGCTTTTGATTCTATCGGGAATACATGGGAATGAATTGCCTTCACAAATTGCAAACATTCGACTTTTAAATGAATTGGTTGATAAAAAAATAAATGGTACTGTTTTTTTCATTCCTTTTGCTGCTCCAAAGGCGACAATGGAAAATAAAAGATTATTTAATACTTTGGATTTAAATAGGGCATCTCATGTTAAAAATTCACTAAGCAATCTCATAATTCAAAAGATTGAAGAGTTGGGCATTAGTTTTGTAGGGGATTTTCACTCTACCGCTTTCAATTCAAATCCAGGGTTTGAATCAATATTTTCAACTAAATCTCCAACTGCAGAAAGCTTTTTGATTGCAAATTATATTGCAAGGGATATTGACAGTAGAATCATTGCACTGGACTGCGCTGGTGAATCTTATATGGGGGCTGTTGAAGATGTATGCAATGTAAGGGGCATTCCTGCCATAACTGGTGAGGTTCTGTCTCCTTTTGCTAGTGTCGGTGAGGGTAGTGTTGAGAGGTCTTATCTTCAGATGAAAAGTTTTTTATCATACTTTGGGATTTAAATTTGGGTATTTTTTTTAAAAAAGGTTGATTCAACTCCCGTTGGTTGTGGGAGCTCAATCAAATGAATTTATTTTAGAACAGATTCGATAGCAGATTCATTAGAAGCGACGATTTCAACTACTTTTTCGTTTACACCATAATCAAAAGTAAATAAGCCATCATCGGTTATTAAAAATCCATCGTGTCCTCCTATGGTTTTATTTTCTGAATTTGCTGGTGCTGTAATATTATGTATTCCACCATCTGCGAAGAAAACTTTAATTAATATTGTTTCATTTCCTTTTTTAAGTTCACAGACAGATACTTTTGCACCCTCAAAGTTACCTTTGCCATCAGCACCTACATCTCTTGCAGATTCGTTTTCTTTGTATCCGTCAGGGATGGTAAATTTTTCATCTTGTATTTTCAATTCGTTGTTGTTAATTTGTACTGATCCACCATCTGAGTTGGTGTCACTTCCAATATTGAAGCTCCAGTCTACTGCGCTTGCAGCACCAATTGCAATGCAAATTGTAATTAATGCAATTAATGCAATTAAACCTTTTCTCATTTTTTCACCTTTTTTTTTTAAAATAGTTTGTATAACCAATTAGGCTATGTAATGTATATTTATTACATTCCCTATTATTATATCATTCTAAAATTTTAGATTTTTGAAAATTTCTTTACTTTTGATAAATTATTGTATGCTATGACTTCGATTACTTTTCACATGCTCTCGGAAAAGTTATTTTTAATATATTTAAGAATGATTAATATAAGGTGATTTCAATATCTTCTTATAAAGGACACTCAGTATTTGCACTTTTGCTCGCATTGATGTTTTTTCACAATCCTCTGTTAATTGCTTTAACATTTATCGGTGCAAATATTCCGGATTTTGATCATAAGTTTAAAAAAGATCATGTTTATAAGTTGATTATTTTAGGATTGATAGTGTTCATTTCACTTTATATCCTTAAATTACCTTATTTCGTAGGATTGATTATTGTATTCTTGGGGATAACATTCTATTTTTCGGAACACAGAAGTTTTACACATTCAATATTTGGGGCTTTGGTGTTGACTTCTGCTGTTTCGCTGATAATAATCTGGAGTTATGAATTGGTATTGGGATTTACTATTTTGGATAATTCTTATCTGATTATTGCTGTTTTGATAGCTCTTTTAAGTTTTTTATTTTTAAATAAAAAATTATTGCTCGTATTTTTGCCGGTGTTCTTTTTAAGTTTATTTTTTATAAAAGATGTGGATTTTAATTATATTGAAATAGTGCTGGCATTATTTTTGGGGGTATTTTCTCACATTGTCTTGGATTCTTTTACACCTGCAGGAATTAAGATTTTTGCTCCATTATCTTCGAAAAAGGTTTATAAACGTTTTGGTTTGATTTCAATTTTTATATTGGTTATTTTTGCAATTATGTATCGCTTGCCTATTTTGTTTAAATTATTTGAACAGTATATTTCAATGTTTTAGAATCTACAAACAAAAAACAGTCCTGAATCCTTAATCCACAGGCAGAATTTTGACACGATATAAAGTACTGGCAGTTCAATTAAAGGACCGATGACCATTGCAATTGATATCAGTTCATGTCCTGGAAATGAGTTAATTGCAATTGCTAGTGCCAATGGGGAATTTCGAGCCAATGTTGTCATTGTTAAGCTTGCGTATTCCGAATAGTTAAAGTTAATTTTTTCAGACACAAGCAAGTCGATTATTGCATTTGCAATGAAAAACAGGATCAGTGGAACAAATATTGTCAATACTGAATCCAGATTTTCAAATAGCAGTTCTCCCTGTGATGCAAATATGCAAAACACAGCAAGTGATAGAAACCAGATTTGAAGTGAACTGAATAAATTCGCTGCCTTTTCGTTTAATTCATTGTTTAATATGAATTTAACAATCTGTGCTGCTGTGAATGGAATTACAATAACTATAATGAGCGAATACATAAGTTGTGTATAATCCATGGAATTTCCGCTTGAAAAAAACAATATCAGATATACTGGAAGCAAAACAATCTGAAGCACCAGATTAATTGGCAGTATTGACAGGCTTAACGGCAGGTCTCCTTTAGCCATTTTTGTAAATACCAAGTACCAGTCTGTGCAGGGTGTTAAAATGAGCATGAAAAATCCGATTAATATGTCAACGTTTCCTTTCAAAAACAGTGATCCGAGGAAATATCCGAATAGAGGAGTCCATATGAAATTGATTATCAGGCTGGTTGATGTAAACTTAACGTTTTTGAAACTGTTTTTCAATTCGGACAATGGTACTTCCAAAAACAATCCGAAAAGCATTAAGCATAAAAATATGTTGATTAGGCTACTTGTGTTGTCTGCAATAATTTGTATGTTGGAAAATATTAATCCTATAATCACTGCTGAAAATATTATTATAGGTTCCAGTTTTTCTACCAATTCCATATTCACACCATTATTTAGGTATGACTAAATTTATTTTTAATATTATATAATATTTTACTAAAAACTCATTGTTCAGTTATTTGTTGTTTTAAATTTTAGGTGGGGATATATTTTCTTTAAAAAGATTATATTCGTTTATCTATTTTTTTTATAACTATTGATATAATTAATACAGATTTCAATCTGTTTTTTTAAAAAAGCATACATTTATAATAAATAATCATGATAAATATTAATGTTATTTAAGTCAATTTTTTTGACTTTTAATCATAATAATGAAATGGAGCTTGTTTAATGTTTTTGACTAGAATCGGCTATGGAATTGCTTATTTCGTAGTTCTTATTTATGAAGTGATTAAAGCAACAATCGACGTTGCTTTTAATTCAGTTTTAAGGAGAAACATTGATCCTATTGTTGTCGATATTGAAACTGTCTTGGAGAGGCCGGTTTCTCAAACAATATTGGCTAATAGTATATCTTTGACTCCTGGTACTTTGTCTGTTGATTTGGACAGTGAAAATAACATTATCAAAGTAGCTGCTATTTCTCCAAGAAGTAAAGAGGATATTATTCCTTTTGAACCATATATAAAGAAAATGTTGGAATAAATATTTTCTTTTTATTAATGAAATCGAGTGAGATAGTATGGAAATATTACTTATAGCAAAATATCTTGTGGTTATTGCATTAATTATAATGATGTTTGCCGCTTTAAGAGCAAGTGCTTATAAATCTACATCAATGGGACTTTTAGGAAGTTCTGTAGTTGTTGTTGCTTTTGCAATGGCATTGCTTGTTGGTGGTAGTATTTATGACCTTAATTTTTTTAGGGATATCTCATTAGCATTAATATTCTTTGGTTTCGTAGGTACTGTTGCTTTTGCTGTTGTTTTGGGAGGGGATGATAAATGATAGAGTATATTCAGTCAGCCCTTCTTATCATATCAGCTATTTTAATTATAATTTCTGCAATAGGAATCTTAAGTCTGGGTAAAGATACCAAGAATAAAGTTTATGCAAGAATCCACATTGTAGGTTTGTTTGATATTGCATGTATAATTGCTATGATTGGTTTAGGCCAGTTTTTACTTGCTGGAATTTACTTTATCTTAGCACCTTTCACAGCACATGCAATAGCTAACGCTTATTGGAAAAGAGAAGATAGAGAAAATAATTCAGAATTACAGAATATTGTTGAAGATGTAGATGAAAATCATCCATTTTTACATCCTAAAGAAAAAATGCAAGCTTTAGAAAGTGAAAATTCAGAAAAACTTAAGGCTGATGAAAGATTTTCAGTAACTACATTGGAAATTGATGAGGGTGAGTAAGATGTTGGAATTAGTATTGGGTATTGTAATGATTTTAAGTGCAATTCTTGCTCTTATTCAAAAAGATTTATTGAAAGCAGCAATCTTAACAGGATTTTGTGGGGGAGCTATGGCCGTATTGTTCCAAATTTTATTGGCTCCGGATGTTGCTTTGACACAAGCTATTGTTGGTGCAGCAATTATTCCTGTATTCATTGCTTTGGCTGTTAAGAAAACTCAAAGGGAGGATAGCTGATGGCGCAAGTACAACTTATAATATTGATTACGTCTGTTGCATTAGTCATTATTGGACTTTATTCTGCAATATTCATTGACAATATTATAAAAAAGATTATTGGTATTAGTTTTATAGAAGAGGGCGCTAACTTATTTATTGTTGCCATTGGTTATAAAGCAGGTGGTGTTGTACCTATTTTAATGCCTGGAATGGATACTTCATGGTTTGCATCTAATGCTGCTTATCCATTGCCTTTCGGTTTAGTGCTTACCAGTATTGTAATTGGTGCAAGTACATTGGCAGTAATGCTTGCGTTAGTAATGGTTTTATATAAAAAATATGGCACTTTATCTACTAAAGTAATGCTGGCAGATACATCAAAACAGGAGGAATACAATGAATGAATTAATTCCACTTATGGTTATCGTTCCATTGATGGCAGCATTGCTTATTAGTGCATTTTCAAGGTTCAACACAGTAACAAAGATTTTCGCTTTTGTTGTTGCAATTTGTCTTCCGATTATACCAATTGCTTCTAACTATGGTCTTCATTACTTTGGTGGATATGAACCTATGTTGGACAATGTCACAAATGTGATGTTCCATCCGGCAATTACCTATTCATTCACATTCTTGCAACAGATATTTATTGCGATGGTTGGTCTTTTAACATTCTTAGTTATTTTCATTTATTTAACTAAATATAAAGAAGTTTCCGGACCTTATCTGTTCTTGTTGTTCTTAGGTACTGCTGCAGTGACTGCAATGTTATTGACTGATGATATTTTCCACATGTTTGTGTTCTTTGAAATATTGGCTCTTGCACAAGTAGGTATAGTTGCAGCTTCATCAATTAGTTATAGTAATGAAATGGCCTTAAAATACATGATTTTAGGTTCAATCGGATCTCCAATGATGCTTCTGGGAATTGGATTCCTATTGGCAATGACTGGTAGCGTAAATATTACCGATATCGCTGCTGCTGTTCACAATGGTTTGGTTGATGTTACTTCTCCAGTATTCTTGATGTCACTCGCATTAATATTCTTCGGTTGGTTATATGCTTCTGGTTTACCGCCGTTCCATACCATCAAGTCTGGAATTTATTCAAAAGCAGAACCTCATGGTGCAGCATTGCTTCAGTCATTCACTGTCATTTCCATGATTTCAATCGTATTGGTCATGTTTAGAATCTATTCAACACTTCCTATATTTGAAGTCCTCATAGTCTTCTTCTCTATCTTGGCTATGATTTTAGGTGTTTCACTCGCACTTACTCAAACAGACTTCAGAAGAATGATTGGATTTTTAGCTGTTGGAGAATTAGGTTTCATTGGTCTGGGTATTGGTCTTGGTACTCAATATTCAATAACTGCAGGTCTTTTCCAGGCTTTGAATGAAATTACTATTACTGCATTATTATTCATTGGATTTGGCGCTATAGTCAATGCAACTAATGAAGTCGATACAAGAAAACTGGGTGGACTTTTAGCTTACCATCCAAAAGTAAGTATTATGCTTTTAATTGGTGGGCTAGCAATGGCAGGTGTTCCTCCATTAAGCGGTTTCCAATCTAAATTAATGCTTGTTCAAGCTTCTTTAAGTTGTGGATATCCGGAAATATCCATTTTGGCTATTGTGGTAAGTATTGCTACATTTGTAGTATTCGTAAAAACATATTACTCAATGTTTTTAAAACCAAAACCTAATGATTTGGATGTTGAACATAAGGAAGTTCCACGTGCGATGATTTTTGCAATGGGAATTTTATTGATTATTGTTATTGCATTCGGTGTATATCCTGATGTTGTAACAAATGGAATTTCTAACTTTGTAGGAGGGATATTATGAAACTATATGATCAAATTTTTGATATTGTAAAACAATTCAAGAAATTGTTTTCACCAGGTCCTGTAACTAATGCGGATGTTTCAGGTATAGTTACTGCGGAAATTTTCTTAATAGTTTCATTGGTTCTATCTGCAATATTATTAAGACATGTAAGTGTTTTACTTGCAGGTTTGGTAACATTGATATTGACAATTGTGTTGATTTCTAGTATTCCACTTATTCCTAAATTTAAAATAGAACAGGATGATTCATTAGAGAAAATGTTGTTTTATGCAATTGTAACACTGGCGATACTTGGTGTATTCTTGTACTGGGGTGGTAATCTTGTCTAAAGCTACAGTTCGTAATTTGCTTGCAGCAATATTGACTGCATTGTTTTCAATTACTTTGGCAGATGCCGTATTCCACATAAGCAGTATAATTAATCCTGGCGTAAGTAATATATATAATGCATTAGGAACTCAGATTGCTCCGAACATGGTTACTGTCGTAATTTTTGATTTCAGGGCATATGATACATTAGGAGAATCAATTATATTGTTAACTGCCGGTTTGGTGGTATTGCTTATATTTGGTAGAGGATTATTGGGGGATAAACGATGAGTCAAGGCAGCATGATTTTAAAACTTATATCTTTACCAATTTCAATCATATTGATTTGTTTAGGGATAATGACCATTCTTGGAGGACATATAACTCCGGGTGGAGGTTTCCAAGGTGGTGCAATGATAGCTAGTGGAATTATATTGTCTATACTTGTTTATGGTTTAGGTAATTCTCCACTGGAATTGTCTCATACATATATTGAAGTTCTTGAATCTGTTGGTGCATTAGGTTTTGTCATTTTCGGATTAATCGGTTTATTCGTTGGTGGATTCTACCTTTATAATGTAGGTACTGATGTGTTAAATATCGTTCCTGCAGCTATTCAAAATGTTTTCCACTATCCTGATGTTACTAATGCAGGTATAATTCCATACCTCAATATATTCGTTGGTTTGAAAGTATTTGTAGGATTATCCTCAATTGTTATTGCATTTGCAGGATTTAAGAAGATTGTGGAGGAGAGTGAATGATGTTAAGTTTAGGACCTATAATATTTGGATTGATATTGGGTTTAGTTATCGGTTCTCAGATTAAACTTGGTGTCAGCGATACTCATTTCACTCTTGGATCATTTGTAGTAATTTTTATTGCAGGTATTGTTGTGGCATGGCAATCTGGTAATTATCCATTTTACACAGATTTACCGATATCCACTGCATTTCTAGCTGCTTTAATTGGAATTTTTGTAGGCAAACTACTATTTGCAAGGAGTAAATAAGGGGTTTTTAAAATGTTTTTAACAACTAATACATGTGAAGGAAAAAGAGATTGTATTAAAAAATGCCCTACAAAAGCCATTAAGTTTATCAATGGAAAGGCTTTTAGTTGTCTTACTTGTGGAATTTGTCAGAAAAACTGTCCGAATGATGCAATATTCCGCAATATTTACGGAGGATATGTTGTAGACAGAGCCAAATGTAATGGCTGTGGAATGTGTATGTACAACTGCCCAACCAATAACATTACTATTGAAGATGGAATTGTATATGGTATTTGTTCACGTTGTGGAGTATGTAGTGAAGTCTGTTCAAATCGTATTGATGGCTATGAGGTAGAAAAAGACAGACAAATCACTTTAATCAAGTCATTTAACATATTGGACCCTCCTTTAAAGGATGTTCCACATAAAACAGATAATATTAAGACTGAAGTTACTCGATATTACTATGGCACAGATTTAGAGAAATGTATATTGTGCGGCAGATGTCAGCAATATTGTCCTGCAAGCGCAATTCAAGTACGTATTGATAGGGATGAAGGAATTTGCAGTGAATGCAGATTATGTGAAGATGTATGTCCTAACGGTTCAATGAATAGATTACAAATTGTTAATAGAGATACATGTACTCTTTGTCTAAACTGTATGAAAGCATGTCCTCATAATGCGATTTCTGTTGATGGATTTAAGATAAATATTAATAAGTTGAATCAAAAACCTGACGGCTCAATCATATCTTGCCTAAACTGTGGTTTATGTGCAGATTTATGTGAAAATGGGTCTCAAAAAAGGGATGGTAATAAATTAAGATATGATCCAACAGCTGATACTGAGAATGTTACTCATGATAAAGCTATTGATGCATGTCCGATTCACATTTTACATGAAGATGATGAGATGTTTATCTATGATGAAATTGATGATGTGGAATTACCTACATTATCTGGTTTCTGCGTATCCTGTGGAAAATGTGTTCAAGTTTGTGATGTAGCCAAAGCTCGCCAAGTAATGGTCTATTCATGGGATGGAAAAGTATCTGATGATTGTATTTCCTGTGGAATATGTAGTGAAGTTTGTCAGGAAGATGCAATTACTCTGCATAGAGGAAAGATTTCCGTTGATTTGGATAAATGTATCTTATGTGAAAATTGTGCTGTTCACTGTCCGGTTGATGCCATACCTAAATCTACAATGTATAAAAATGAAATTACTGGTGGATTCAATTTCATCGAACAGCAATTGTGTATGCATTGTGGTTTGTGTCATAAGACTTGTTCATATGATGCAATTGATGAAATCGATGGACAGTTTGTTGTTAATGAAGATAAATGTACATATTGTGGTGCATGTAAAAATGCATGTCCTGCAAAAGCATTCTTATTCGAAAGAAATTTTAAAGATTCAATAGAGGGTATTTAAATGAGCAATTTACTTAAAATAGCTTTACAAGGAGCTTTTACTAACTTTAAAAGAATCTTTTTTGCAGCTGATAGAGTTACTGACATGGAATTGAGAAAACAAATCGCCACTCTTTCAGTAGAAGTTGATGATAGGGTTGACGAATCAGCTTGTATTGGATGCGGAGGTTGTGCCAATGTATGTCCGACAGGTGCAATTGAGATGAAAGGGCTAACCAGTCCTAAAAAATTAACTGATGATTGGATTAAAAGCGAAGTACCTGAAATTAATCTAGAAAAATGCGTTGTATGTTATTATTGTCATGATTTCTGTCCGATATTTTCACTTTATGGTCAGAAAGGAACAATCCATCCAAGCTGTGTTGGAGATCAGGAAGTTGACCTTGATTTGACTGAACCATTTAAAATTTCAGATGAAAAGCTTAAAGTCATTTCACAATATTTATCAGATAATACTGTGTTGAGAAATAGGGAGGAAGGTGATTAGATGGGAATTAAATCATTTTCAAGAGCCAGAGCAATACATGTCATGTTGGTTTACACTGGCGGATGTAACGGATGCGATATTGAAATTGTTAATTCAATTTTATCACCAAGATTTGATGCTGAACAATATAATGTGTTCTTAACTTGGAATCCTCGTGAAGCTGACGTTTTAGTTGTCACAGGTCCTGTTACACATTTAAATAGAAAGCCATTGGAAGAGATTTACAAGGCCATTCCTAATCCGAAATTGGTTGTGGCTGCTGGAAGTTGTGCTCTAATGGGTGGTGTTTATAAGAATTGTTTTGCTGATATTCCATCCGAAGAAATTGAAGGACCTGTTGAAAACGTCATACCGGTTAATGCAAAAGTTCCGGGTTGTGCTGTAAGGCCTCAAGATGTTTTGGCAGGAGTTGTATCATTATTACCTACATTATTAGATGCGGATTAAAGAGGGGATTAAATGGATGAAAAAGTACCGAGAAGCAAAATTATTGAAACGGAAATTCCAATGGGTACAGTTCACCCTGCTGCATTGGAACCATATAGGGTAAGGATTTTTGTTGAAGATGAAATAGTTCAGGAAGCTGA
>NZ_CAJOJM010000031.1:13867-31542 GCF_905234905.1 Methanobrevibacter sp. UBA188
ATGGGGGAACTTGAACGTTTACATTCACACTTCTTGTATTTGGCGCATGGTTGTGAAGTATTGTCCCATGAAACATTTTCAATGAGAGTGTTCTATTTAAGGGAAATTGTAATGGAACTGCTTGCAATGATTGGAGGAAACAGGGTTCAGTATGGCTGTTCTGTTTTAGGTGGAGTAAGGCCTAGATGTGATTTGGATGAAGCCAAATTATTAAGGCTAAAAAATGATATGGATAAGATAGAAGAAGGGCTTACTGATTTTGCCGAAAGATTCACTTCCGATTCTATTGTAATGTCAAGGATTTCGGGAATTGGTGTTCTTCCTCAAAAGCAGGCTATCAAATTGGCTGTAACCGGTCCGACTTTAAGGGCAACCGGTGTTGCAAGAGACCTCCGAACAACAATGTTTGAATATGATGAATTTGATTTTAATGTGGTCACTCAACCTGATGGTGATGTCAAATCCAATTTGTTGATGAGGGCTTTAGAATCATTTGAATCAATTAAATTAATTCGTCAGGCTATTGCTAACATCCCTGAAGGTAAGGTAGTTAACAGGGATTGGGAAATGTTTGACACTGATATTACTGAAAGTTACATAGAAGTTCCAAGGGGAACATTATATCATTCTTATGCTCTTGAAAGCGGTAGGGTAAGACACTCAATTATCAGAACTCCATCAATGTCCAATATTGGTGCTATGCAATATGCATGCATTGGTGATCAGATTACTGATGCTCAGCTTTGTATTGTACAGTGTGACCCATGTTTCACATGTTCTGATAGAGCAATTGAAATAATAAGGAGATAGATTATGTTTGAAAATACACTCGTTAACTCAATTCTTGCAGTAATTGGCACAGTGCTTGTTTGCTTTTTAATTTCAACACTACTTCCAGGAATTGAAAGGAAATATATTCATGCTAGAATTCAACAGAGAATTGGACCTGTCGTTCTTGCTCCAGGTGTAATGGCTCCAATCAAATTCATGTTTAAAGAAAATGTTGAAGTTTCATCTCCTGTTCCGGGATTATATAAGTCATTGCCAATAATCTGCTTTATTGTTGTTTTATGTGTTCTTATTGCATTAACTCCTCAAGCTTATCAATTTCCGGCACTTGCAAGTTTAGTGGCTGTCGTCGGATTTTTAAAGGTGGAAGAAATATGCTATGTTTTGATGGGAGCATTATCCAAATCTGTCATGTCAGTTAGGATGCCATTCCCTGATAAAATAAAGGGCGCTACTCATTTAAACTCCAACAGATCATTTATTGAAGATATAAGTGCTAAAAGGTCATTAAGGATGATTACTTATGGATCATTTCCATTGTATTTGGCCTTATTTGCTCCGGTAACTGCTGCTGGAAGCATTTTCTTATCAGACATTGCCGCATATCAACATGCTAATGGTCCGTTTTTATTTACAGCATCTGGTGCAATTGCAGCTATTGTGTTCTTCATTGGATATATGATAATTTTAAATGAATATCCATTTTCAATAATTAAGGCTAAAAGCGATGTTATTGAAGGACCATACATGGAATATGCTGCAAAATATAGGGCTGTTGTTTATCTGACAAGAGGATTTTTCATGTTTGTACTTGGTGCAATCTTTTCAGTATTGTTTATTGGAGTGCCGCCAACAATTCTTTCATGGGGAATTTTAGTCAATATTGCAGTCGCATTGATATTCGTATTTATGATGGGAATCTTATCAGCATTCAGTCCAGTATTTACAAATAGACAGTTATTGCCAACAATTTTAGGATCAACATTACTTGGAATATTGGCTATTGTGCTTGGATTATTATGAGGTGATTATTTTGAAATTTGTAATGAGGCCGTATCACATGGTAAGTCTTGGAGGATACATTGTTGAGTGGGATTTTCCTTATAGAAATCTCATAGTTGTAAATAAAACCTCTGAACCAATTAAAATTGAAATACCAGTTTTTCATGAAGAATGGATTGCTGAACATAGGGATTTAGGTCTTGAAGTTATTCCTATTACTAAAAATGATAATTTTTTAAGCATGTGGAAAAGGGCGCATGCTGAATTAGATAAAATTAGGCCAAAAAATGAATGATTATACGCTAACTATCCAATCATACGAAAAGAAAGGAGTTTTAGATAATATTACTGATGTTATCACTTCTCATGGTGCTAATATTAGTTACGTTCATCTTTTTGTTGAAAAAAATAATATGGGATCTATCAATTTGGAATTGGAGCATGTTGAAAATATTGATGATTTGCTTTCGGATTTGGAAAATATTAAAGATATCAAATCCGTTGAATTGCACGGTTCCCAATTGGATATTTATGGAAAACGTATAATTATCGTTGGTGGGGGAGCACAAGTTTCCCAAGTAGCTAAAGGTGCAATCACTGAAGCTGACAGACATAATATACGTGGTGAGCGTATAAGTATTGATACTATTCCATTAGTTGGAGAAAAAAATTTGGCTGAAGCTATTGAGGCTATTTCAAGGCTTCCCCGTGTTACTGCACTGGTTTTGGCAGGTTCCCTTATGGGTGGTGAAATTACAGAATCTGTAAAAAAAGTTAAAGAAAATGGAAATTTGATTGTAATTTCTCTTAATATGCCTGGTAGCGTAACCAAATATGCAGATTTAATTATTACAGATCCTATCCAAGCTGGAGTTCTTGCAGTGATGTCTGTTGCAGATACTGCAGTGTTTGACATTAAAAAACTTGGAGATAATATAAAATATTAATTTTTTTCATGTTTATGGACATATAGGGGAGTTATTTTTAACTCCCTTCTTAACTTAACCTTTAAGACAGAAATTTTCATACCCGCATTTGCTGCATTTTTTTGGATTCATTTTCACGTTCGGAAGCTTTTTATTTTCAGTAATTTCTTTAACTTCTCTTATTACTTCAAACAACCCTTTTCTTAAGTTCACATCCATCACAACAGGTCTTTTTTCATCAATTTTTTCATAATATACAAAGCCAACAAAAACTTCGGTTTCGAATTCCTCTTCAAGAAGTATTGCATGAGCTACTAATTCTATGGCATCCTGGTCCCAAACACCTTTTAGAGGAGGGTTTGAACTTTTAATGATCACTGGATAATATTTGCCGTCAATTATTTCTATTTTATCACATATTCCAATCAATTCCAGTTTTTGGTCTTTTAATAAATAGGAATACATGCAGTTTGGAAAAAACATGTCGGTAATGGCAAAGGCATCTTTTTGGTACATATTCATGGCCTGTTTTATTTTTAAAGCTGTTAATTTTATATTAAAATAAGTATTGTCGATTATTTCATTGACTTGGTCGGAGGTCATGTCCAGATTCATTGATATTATCGCATCGGCATTGCTTTTTATGAATGTGTCGATATTTTCAGATAATTCTTTTTCGATTTCGGATAGTTCCATTTCCTTTTTAATTTTGCGCAAATTTTTCTGAATCAAGTCCTGAATGTCGATTTTGAGTTTTTTAATCTCGATAGCTAATTGGTAATTGTTCTCTTCCTCTTTATCTACGTATGTTTGGATGTATAGGTTTCTTGGACAGAACATATGTGTTTTAATTGTTGATATATTTATCATTTTTATAACCTCTAAAATTGTGTAATATTATTTTAAATTTAATAATATAAATATTTAGAAGTAATAAATGTCTTAAATTCTTTAAAATTAAATAAAAAAAGAGAATAGCTAATATTTTAGCTATTTTGAGTAAATTTTATCTTCGTAGTAATTTTTATTACGTGCAGGCAGTAGTGCAATAATACATGGAACCACTATCACCACAATTGTTAATATTAACATTACGATTGAACTTAGGGTATCTGCTTCATTAATGGTTGAAACCACTCCCTGTATCCAAAGACCTAGGATACAAATAGGTAAAATGTATTTGATGACTATTTTCCAAGTTTTTCCTACTTTAATTGTTGAATGAGCATTCAAGGTCTCGATTAAATCATCAAATTTGTAAATCCAACCAAATACTATACATTCAAGAAGTACTGCAAATAATAATGCGAAGTTATTTAAAAATGCATCGAAGATTCCTAAAATTGTACTTCCAATGCCTGTTGTAAAAATAATTGAAATACAAAATCCAATAATGCAAACTACGGTTGCGGTTTTTTTACGTTCGATAAGGAACTTTTCAGAAATTGAATAACATACTCCTTCAAGTAGTGCAATAACGGATGTGATTCCTGCAAATAAGATGCATAAAAAGAACAAAGGTCCAATTACATATGCTGCAGGTCCCATTGTATTGAATACTTGTGGGAATACTACAAATGCAAGTCCTGTTCCGGATGTTACAAGTTCATTAAATGGAATTCCGCTTGTCACGGTCATGAATCCTAAAATGGAAAAAATTCCAATTGAGTTAAACACTTCAAAACCGGAGTTTGAAAATGCTACGATTATTGCGTTATCTACTAATTTTGAACCATCAGGCAGATAACTTGCATATGTCATTGCAATTGCCATTCCTAAACTTAGGGAAAATACGATTTGTCCGAATGCTGCTAACCATACATCTAAATTGCCCAACGCCGACCAATCTGGTGTGAAAATTTGTGTATAACCTGCTGATGCACCTGGTAAAGTTAATGAGAATGCAACAATAACTACAACAATTCCACAAAGTATAGGTAATAAAATTTTACTTACATTACCGATTCCATCATTCAAATCTCTTTTGATGATAAACCATGCTATAAACCAAATGGCAAATACTGAAGCAAGGACAACTGGTACGATAGTAAAAAATCCGGATATTGAATCTGTAGAGTGTAATACTGAATTAGTAAAGTATAGGTCAGGGTTTGATCCCCATGCTTTTGTAAAACTTAGGAATATATAGATTAAATCCCATCCGACAACACAAACGTAATAGGTCGTAATTAAGAATACAACAATCAGTATAAACCATGCTACAGGTTCTAATTTTTCATTAATTGAATATAATATTCTTGCAATTGATCTTTTGAACTTGAATCCGACGGCATACTCCACTAAAACAAATGAAATTCCTAAAAGAAATATTGAAACGATGTATGGAATCATAAATGATCCTCCACCGTTGGAGTATAAAACATTTGGGAAACGCCATATGTTTCCAAGACCGACAGCAGAACTAATCATTGCCATCATAAATGCAAGATTACTATTCCATTCTGATTTTTTCTGTTCTGTCATATAATCACATTAAATTTAATACTATTATTTAGGTATTTGAAGTTTATATATTATTGTATTAAATTTGTTTAACTTGTGTTATTTTTTCTTGAAATGATTTGAATAGCCGTTACATTTGTTATTTTTTTTAAATGAATGCTATTATAATGTATAAATAGTGAAAAATTAATAATCTGTGTCCTAAATTTTTAGTGTTTGTTTAAAAAATTTGACAATTATCTTTTTTTGGAGGATACTCTTTATTAGTATTGTTTCTTGTTTTTAAAGAATAATCTCAGTAAAGTTTATATATCTGTTTTTCTCTAAGCAATTTTACTTAATGGATTTAATAAGCTTTAAACACGATTTGATGCATAATGTAATTTTAAATTAGCCTCTAATGTAAAAATGGAGGTGATAAGTAGGATGTTTGAATTAACTAATACTTATTCATTATGCATCCCCATTTCATTTGAATTGAATGATGTCTCCGGTCATACAACTAATTTGAGTGAGGTAAGGATTGTGGAGATAATTATGCTCTTGCTGGTGACATATTATCCAAATATTATTACTATATTTGAGATAAATATAGACATTAATTGACTATTTTTTTGAGAATTCTATTTTTTGTTTTCTATTTGAATTGTTATTCTGCATTGGGTGTTGACATTCACATCACCCTTTTTCAAATCCACTTTGATTTTTTTGGTTTAAAGAATTACAATCCTAGAAATATTATTTAAGCTGGACTTTCCTTAAGCTTCAAATACTCATCAATTGCTTCACGGGTAGTTCCGACAACAATGCGGTAATGTGAAAATTCACCATTTATAATGACCTTTTCCACTTTGCCTTTAGCAATTACATGCTCACCGTCAATAACTTCGCCGGCATAGGTGTGTGTAAATGAAACAACTTCAGTCAATGGGAAATCAACGCCGTCAAGAACTTCAACATTTTCAATTGTATAAAGTGAAGGATTGTCGAATGCTCCAAGTGCGCTTACGATATCACATTCGATTTTTGCTATTCCCTGAGGCTCATATACTGTATCTCCCCAAACACCTTCAATTTCATCATAATCCTTGGTTGCTAGAATGTCAAATAAAGTTCCGTTGATTGTTCCTCTGTTTGCTTTTCTGTTTTCATACCATCTGAATTCCTCTTTTGTAAGGCTTTCGTCAAACATTCTTTTATCATAAACAAAATCCCAGTAATCGTTGGTGATTCCTTCAACGGTAATGTGCTTGTCGACTTCTTCGATGTATACTTCTTTTCCACGGTGTTCTTTAAAAGCGGCGATTGCTCTTCTGTGATTGTCAAGGCCATATACGACAAAGTCCAGGTCGCTTACATCACTTTTTTGAAGGCCGGGTAGGATTGAACCTGAAATTCCCAGATGGTCATATGGAATGTCTGCCATGAAATGGAAAAAGTCGGCAACATCCATTAATTTTGCAATCAATTCAGGATTTTTAACTTTTCCTCCTTCATCAAAAGTCTTTTTAAGGCCTAAAAGCCTTTCTTCAGGTTTTATTATTTTTTCAACCTTTTCCAATGGAACTCCCATCATTTCAACATTGGTAACTTCTGAAAAATACAAATAATCAGGATAGTTTTCACGTAAATATGAGTATGCTTCTTCTGATCCTACTTTTCTATAACGTTTACCGTCTTTTTCACGGTCTCCTTTAGGATCTGGAACATATCTTAAAAATGAAATGACTCGGTTTTCTGGATGGATGTAATTGGTGGATGCGAAATACAAATCATCGCTTGTGTAAATGAAATCTCTTGTTCTTACTTGTTTCATAATTTTTACTCCTAGTTTTAATTTTTAATTTTAATTAATTAAAATTTTACTAATATTGACGAGTTTGTTTAGTTCGTTATATGGATATTATCTGTTCAAATTAAGTTTAGGTATTATGAATCTGTAATGGATGGAATTTTTTTTAACATTCTATTTATATATTTTAAATTATATATCTATCAAATGAATAATTTAATAATTTTTTTAGATTTTCATAAATTAAATCGAAATCTTAATTGTTTGATGAGATATTTGGATTCCAAGAAATCTTTCAAAGTATTTGCTTATTTTACGAGTGATTGATATTCAATTTTCATTATTCCCAGAATTTTATCAATAAATTCATAGACTTTAACTAAAAAATTTTTTGTCCAAAACTATATTTTGTTGATTTTTCCTGATTTTTTGATGTTTGTCTAAATAGTGTAGAGATTTTCCTAAGTTATTTAAGATATGATTTAAAATAGTTGAAGTAAGAATATGTTTTAAATTTTTTCTAGAGAAAATATTCACTTCAACCAGTTCTTAATTTCTTAGACAATATAGCACAGGCTGTAGATACGATTAAAATTAATATTGAAAATATGGCACATGTCAAATCGGTAAATAGAATATCTTTAAATATATAAGCTAAACCTATTATTGTTAAAGGTATGAAAAATGATTGTCCAATATAAATTCTATTGATGTTGCTGCTTAATGTTGAAAATACCTTATTGATTCTATCCGGCAAATATTTAGCCAAATAATAGCAAAGCCCCATAACTCCATGAATATAGATTATACACAATATTGCGTCCAATGTTGTCATGTAATAATACAGTACCCCTCTGCTGGAAAATAGTTCTTTTCCCCATAATGTTGGAGATAGTCCGAAATATATTATAACCAATATAATAAAAATTGGCCAGTATTTAAAGAATTGTGCTTTGTTTTTAACTCTGATGAAATATTGTCCCCATATTAATCCTGAAATTGGAAAAATAAACCAGTTAAATAATGGAAATGCTGTATATTCTGTATTGGTTCCAATGAAATAACCAATGAATATATTTAAAACTGGTGTGCCGAAATCAACACATCTCAAGAGGCTACCAATTAAAGACATTGCCAATGCTATGATAATCAGCCATTTGTTTGAAAGTTCAAATTTCTTAAGAATGCCTATTAAAACGAAAGACAAACCTGCAAATATTAAAACCCCACAAAAAAAGAATATTAATCCGCCATGGATATGGTAAAGATCCCACCTGCCCAATAGTGAACCGCTTGTAAAGTAAGGTAAAACATATTCAAATAAATTCACTAAAATGCCTGTAAGATATAAAATGCATCCTCTTTTAATCATGGTGTCCCATTGGCTATGCCTTGAATAGACAATACCTACTCCCATACAAAACATGAAAATTGGAGCCGGACAAGGTCCTCCTAAAACATCTGCAAAAAGAATATTATATATAAAACTAATTGAATGATTAAAATCCCCAACCAATATCAGGAAATTAATAAAAACCATAAAAATAATTGAAAGGCCTTTTGCTATATCAAGTTCCATTTGCCTACCTGTGTTCACCTTTTCATCTGAAAACAAATCCTTAATACTCATAATTTTATGTTATATATTTAATAATATTTAACTGTGTGATAGGTAGTGAAAAAATTATTGTTTGATATAATTATGAATAATTATTATTGGATGTTGGAGATGTAAAATGATAAGTATCTAAACATTTTTTATATATTTTGTATGAGTTTATCTAATTAGTGCAAGAATACCATGATTTCTGCAAGTCATGGATGAATTGCAACAATGAGAGCATTACTTTTCAAATGCTCTCTGATGAAATTTAAATAACCAGATAACAAAAAAAATAATAAATGGCAGTGAAAAAATTAATTAAACTTTTTCAACGATAACCAAGTTAAAAAAGCAATATTAATTGAATCTGTCTGAACCTTTGGGACGAGGGGGATATCATGGTAATCCTATACTCAATGGAGTATACAGCCCGTGAAGTAAGAATCCTCACCTTCTATAAAGTTGAGGTAGTTCAATCGTAATGTTTTGATTTTTTTAGGATATGTCTTTATGAACTGGTCTTTAAAAGCCGATTTCTAAAAATTTTTTAAAATCTTAAAAAGAAGCAAATATTACTTTATTTAAAAAAAGGGTTTTAATTTAAGAATTGTGTGAACAGAAATGGTGCAGACCAAAAAGACAATTGGCAGACTGGTGTCTAGTTGGTATTTGCAAAAAATCATATGATTTTTTTAAATTGATTTTACGATTAATAATATTGTCATTGTTTTTTTTAAAACTAATTTTAATTAATTCAAAAATCAATTATTTTATTTTTCATTCATATTTGCACAAATTTATTTTTTGAAATCTATACAAAATTGACCAAATATGATTATTTATATATTAATATGATGTTGTATATAATGCGATACTTTTTTTAATACCTTTAACTAAATATTAATAGGTAATTTAATAATTGTAGGTTTTTATCATGGATATTACTCACAAGCATATTGATGAAATTTTTGAATATGATGGTAGCCAAATTAATCCTTCATGGGCTTTTCAAGAATTCGGAATATATGGATCATCAATTGTAACTTGGATTGGTCCTGTAAATATTACTCCGGATAATTTAAAGGATTTTGCTGATGTGGGTCTTGAAATCAAATCTAATTATATGGTCAATTTTATTTGTGAGTTCTTTGACCAACAACCCCCGAATATGAGGGTTGCTTATTTAAGACAAAGATTATTGGTGATGATTTTTAGAGAAATCTTAACTGAATATGGAATTCAAACAAAAAGGGAAGGTGATGATATATTTGTTGATGGTGGAAAACTCTCTATCTCAATAGCAAGCATTTCCTTAAGCTCTGCAAAAATACACTTTGCCCTTAACTTGGAGGATAAAGGAACTCCAAGTGATGTTGAAACAATTGGTCTTTATGATATTAAAGTTAATGGTGAACAAGTATTCAATCAAAATAATTTATTGGATTTAATTAATAAAACTGTAAAAAATTTTATTAATGAATTAAAAACAATTGAAAACGATATAAGTAAAACTAAGGTGTTAGGATGAAAATTTTAATAAATGGTATTCAATCAAATTTAAGATTTTCTTCTGCCCATGTAATTCCGGGCCATGAATCCTGCGGATTTATTCATGGTCATTCATATTTTGTTGATATTGAAATTGAAGGTGAAAGGGCAGGAAAATTCGAGTTTGTAGTTGATTTTAAAGATGTTAAAGATTATACTAAGGCAATTTGTGACGAACTGGACCACAGATTGTTGATTCCTGTTTACAATGATTTGATAGAATTTAAGGAATTTGATAAGAATAAAGATTCAATTTTTGATTTAAAAGAACAAAATTCTGTTAGATTTAAAATAGATGGTAAAGGTTATTCTGTTCCTGCAGTTGACTGTGTATTTTTACCATTGCCCTATACTTCAGCTGAAGAATTGTCTAAATTTTTTGCAGAAACTTTGGCTAAAAAATTATCCGAAACTTATGACAATTTGGAATATGTTTCAGTTTGTGTAAATGAAGGAATCGGTCAGGGAGCGATGTACAGGAAAGATTTATGATGAAAGCTCCAATTATTGAGATTTTTTCATCCTTTCAGGGTGAAGGATTATTGATAGGTGAAAGACAAATATTTGTTAGATTTGCGGGATGCAATCTAAACTGCAATTATTGCGACACCAATGATAGTAAATCTGAAAAATCAGGCAAGTTAATGACACCACAGCAAGTAAATGATGAAATAAATAAATTATTAACTCCTGATTGCAGAAGCATTTCATTTACTGGAGGTGAACCTAGTCTGTATCCAGACTTCATTAATGAAGTTTCAAAATTAACGGATTTGAAGATAATGCTTGAAACTAACGGTACTTTGCCGGATAATATTGATTCAATCGAAAAATTGGACATGGTTTCATTGGATATTAAATTGCCTGAGCATTTTGATGGTGATTTTGATGATGAAATTTTTTTCAATGAAATTAAATCACTAAATTTATTAATGGCGAAGTCTAAAAATGTATATTGTAAAGTAGTTATATTGCCTTCAACAAAAATAAAATCATTTAAAGAGGTAATCAAAAAATTATCCGATAATATTTCAAGCAAAAGTGATCTTCAAATAATTATCCAACCTTCTAGTCCATTAAACGAATGGAAGGACCTTAATTTTAAATTATTTGAGTTTTCAGAGATTGTTGGGCAATATTTTGAAGTTTCCACCATCCCTCAAATTCATAAAATTCTGGATATTGAGTAATTTTGTTTTTAATTGTGTGATTTTATTTTTAAAAAGTGATATAATTATAGTAGAGGTGTGAAAATGAAAGATAAAACATCCATTAACAGAAAATCAAACACAGGCGCAATCGAACGTGAAACTAAAGTTCATGATAAAGAAGGAGACATCATGGCTATTGCATCAAGAGATGTAATTTCAATTCCTCCTTCAAAAAGTATCAAAGATACTGCTAAAGTAATGATGGAACATGAATTTAGAAGATTACCAATTACCGATCCTGGTTCTGGTAAAGTGTTAGGTATTGTTACAGTAATGGATATATTAGACTTCTTTGGTGGAGGAAGTAAATTTAACATTATTGAGAAAAAATACGAAGACAACTTCTTAGCAGCTATCAATGAACCTGTAAGGGAAATCATGACTCGTGACGTAGTTTCATTATCTAAAAAAGCTTCAATTGGCGAAACTATTGAAACAATGTTATCTAATCAGTTAGGTGCTATTCCTCTTGTTGATGGTGATGATAAACTTGTCGGTATTGTAACTGAAAGGGATATTGCATTATCCTTGGCTGGTGTGGCTTCTAGAGAAACCGCACAGGATTACATGAGTACTAAAGTATTCACTACCACTCCTGGAACTCCTCTTGAAAGTGCATGTAAAATCATGGTAAGAAACGGTTTAAGAAGAATTCCGGTTGTCGGTGGAGAAGCTGATATATCTAAAGCAGCTAAAAAATTATTAGGTATTATTACTTCTACCGACATTATTAGATTCTTAAATGCAAAAGAATTATTCGATAATTTAAATTCCAATTTGGCTACTGATGTTTTAGAAACAGTAATTTCAGAAATAATGGTCACTGAACCAATCACAATTGAACCAAACATGACTATTGGTGAATTGTGTGAATTATTCGCTGAAAAGAATATTGGTGGTGTTCCAGTAGTTAAAGATGATAAAGTAATGGGAATTATCACTGAAAGAGACATTTTAAGAGCAGTTAAAAGATATTAAACATTTTAAAGGAGATGATAATATGCAAATTAAGAATTTGATGTCTGAGGATATAATTACTATAGATAAAGATCAAAATCTTTCTGATGCATTAAAATTATTACGTAAACATAATGTATCTCGTTTACCTGTAACCAATAACAAGCAATTAGTAGGTATTATCTCAGAAAGAGACATCGCTAATAAACTTGGTTCATCAAAATATGAGAGTATGCCTGCATCAAGACTTCATATTTCATCTGTAATGGTTAAAGATGTTATTACAGTTCCTCAAACAATGCAATTGGATGAAGTAGCAAGAATAATGTTGGATAAAGGTATTGGTTCTGTTCCAGTTATGGATGAAGATAAAATGGTTGGAATAGTATCAAAAGCAGACTTTGTTACCCTTGCCGTTGGAATTGCATTTGATAAGATTACTGTAAAAGAAATAATGTCTAAAGAGTTAACAGTTGTATCTCCAACTGAAAGAATTGTTCATGCAAGAAGACAAATGCTTGAAACTAATGTTGGAAGGTTACCTGTTGTAGATGATGATGCACTTGTTGGAATGATTACATCTAAAGATTTAATGAGAGCTTTCATTGACTTTAGGAAAAAAGTTCCGGAAAAATATCAGAAATCTCAAATTAAAGAACTTTTAGTTGAAGACATAATGTCTATAAATCCAACTTTTGTCTCAAAAGACATGTCTATAACTGAAGTATCCAACATCATCATGGAAACTGGATTCAATGGTTTGCCAGTTGTTGAAAATGATGAAGTTGTTGGAATAATTACACAAACCGATATTTTAAGACTAATTGAAAAATTAGAATCTTAAATATCTTTTTTTTATTTTTTTTTGGAGGGGTTCTTATTTCTTTAATCTCATTTTTAGGACCTGAAGGAACATTCACTCATGAGGCAGCAAGCAACTTTGGTGATGAATTAATTCCGTTTTGTACTATTCCTGCAGTAATGGAAAGTGTGCATTCTGATGAATGCTCATATGGTGTTGTACCTATAGAAAATTCTATTGAAGGGCCTGTTGGAATTACTTTAGATCAATTAGCCCATAAATATGATTTAAAAATATTTAATGAGATTGTCATTCCAATCAATCAGAATCTGGTGGTCAATCCAGGTACTGAAATGGAAGATATTGAAGATGTGTACTCTCATGCTCAAGCCATAGCGCAATGTCAGGAATATATTAGAAATCATAAGATTCAACCTCATTATGAGGTTAGCACTGCAAGGGCTGCCAAAAGCATTGTTGGTGATAAATCTAAAGCGGCAATCAGCAATGCAAAGGTTGTGGAATTATATGGTTTGGAAATTTTGGAATCCAATATTCAGGACATGGACAATAATGAAACCCGATTTGTAGTTCTTTCAAAAGAATATCATGAAATGACTGGAAAAGACAAAACTTCAATCATTTTTTCAATTTATGAAGATCGCCCTGGTGGTCTGTATAATATTTTAGGCATTTTTCAAAAGAACAATATTAACCTAACTAAAATCGAATCAAGACCATCTAAAGAAGGTTTGGGCAAATATTTATTTTTTGTGGACTTTAATGGTCATATTGATGATGTTTTGGTTCAGGATATTTTAAATGAAATCAAAGAAAATACTTATTTTTTCAAAGTTTTAGGTTCTTACCCTGAATTTTAGGTAAACTTATAAATTAATATGGATATATATTATAATGTTATAATGTTCGAGGAGGGTAGGAATGTCAGATGATAGAGATAGACTTCTTAATATTATGAGCAGTTTGGAAAATGATTATAGATCTGGTAAAATCTCTGCTGAGAAATATAGTTATTTTCGTTCTAAATATGAAGATAAATTAAATTCTATTGATGCTCAAGCAGCTACAAGAAGAATTAGATCTATGCAGGGAAAATCTGCTGATAATTCAAAAAATAAAAAAAGAAGTAGAAAACCTACCAATAATAAAAAGAAAGAAGAGCAGGATTTAGTTCAAAAATATATTATTAATCCCAAAAAAGGCGATGCAAAGTATAATCGTAGAGAAAAATCTTCTATGGATAGTGGAACTTTTAAATTATTGTTATTGTTAATATTGGTTGTAGGTTTCACTGCAGGTGTTGCTTACGGTGTTTTTAATTTTGATTTTGATTCAGTATCTCAAGCTAATGCAACTGGTGTTGTTAAAGATACAGCATTCCTCGAAATAAATAAAACAACTCCAACAACTCAGTCAACTTCCTATTCTAACTACAGTTCTTCTAATTCAGGTTCTGGTTATTCATCATCTAGTTCTGTTGAAACTACTTCGGATTCGTCTTCAAGTAGTTATTCCAGTTCTGATTCTGGTGCTTATTCGCCAAGTAGTTCAAGTGATAGTTCCAGTAGTTCACAGTCTGGTAGTAGTTATGACAGTGGTTCACAGTCTAGTAGTTCTTCAAGTTCCCAATCTGGAGGTAGCGGGAATTAATTCTCAGTAAGGTGATAGTATGGATGGTAGATTAATTAAGGGAAGTATTATGATTCTTTTATTGATGTTAGTTTTCGTATCAGCTGCTTGTGTTAGTGCAGAATCCAATGATACAACTGTTTTAACATTATCTAAATCAGGAATTACTATAAATTATCCTTCTAATTGGGGTTATTCTGATGCTCTTTCATCATATTCAATTATGGCTATTTCAAAAGCAGATTCTGTTGATTCATTTGGTGTAGGTCAAGTTAATATTAACATTGAAAAGAAACCGGTTGAAGGGGATTTCGCTACATTTGTAAATAGTACTTATGAACCTATGAAATACAACAACGATTATGATCTGGTGTCATCAGGTTCCACAACTATTGCAGGCAATGATGCTTTGGAATACATTTACACTTCTAATGAGAACGGCGTTCAAAAACAACATAAGGCTGTTTGGTTTGAAAAAGGTGGACAAGCTTATGTTTTACTTTATAGTGCTCCTTTAGACAAATTCGAATCAAATTTATATGTATTTGATTATATCGTATCTGATATTCGAATTACATAATTTCTTTTTTTTAGGGTGTTTTTATGATTATATTGTGTGTTACTGGTAGTATTGCAGCTACTGAGTCTATTAAATTAGCCAGGGAATTTAGAAGGAATGATGTGGATGTTAAATGTTTTATGAGTGATGCCGCTTGTGAAATTATTCATCCTAATGCAATGGAATTTGCAACCGGCAATAGTGTTGTAACTAAATTAACCGGAAGTATAGAACATGTCAAATATTCTCAAGAGGATTTAATTTTGGTTGCACCGGCTACTGCTAATACTATTTCCAAATTTGCCCATAAGATTGCTGACAATCCAATTTCAACTTTATTAATTACTGCCCAGGGTCATGACACTCCTATTATTTTTGTTCCGTCAATGCATGATTCAATGTATAGGTCCATTAAAGAAAATATCGATAAAATTAAAGATGAAGGGTCAGCTATTTTCATTAAACCTAGGATGGATGAAGGAAAGGCAAAATTTCCATCAAAAGAAGATATTGTTCTTGAATCATTAAGGACTATAAATTTAAATAAAAAGGATTGATATCATTAAAGGAAAGAATATTTTAATAAGCATGGGTGGTACATATGAGCCCATTGATTCTGTTAGAGGCATTACCAATAAATCTTCTGGAAAAATGGGTTTGGAACTGGCTAAACAGGCGTATATTCGTGGAGCTAATTTGACTTTGGTTGTAGCTAATGTTTCTGTCAGCATCCCTTCTGTTTTTGATGTTATAAATGTTGAAACGGGCGAAGAGATGATGGATGTAATTTTAGATTTGATTCCTGATTTTGACATTTTTATTTCTACAGCTGCAGTTTCTGATTTTAAATTTAAAAAACGTTCTGATAAAAAAATAGATTCAACTAAATCATTATCTATTGATTTGAAACCAACAACTAAAATAATACGTCAGATTAAAAAAATTAATCCTGATATTTTTTTGGTTGGCTTTAAGGCTGAATTTAACATATCTCGTGATGAGATGATTAAATGTGCAAGAAAACAGATTTCTGATGCAGGAACTGATTTGGTAATAGCTAATGATATCTCTTCTGATGATTGCCATTTCGGATCTGATAAAAATGAAGTCCTGCTTGTTGATGATGAGGTTGTATCTGTTCCTCTAGCTTCAAAAAAGCAGATTGCAAAAATCATTTTTGATGAGATTTCTAAAAGATTATAGTTACATGTACGTGTATCTGTAAATAATATTATTTTTTTGATTGTATTTTTATATTTTTAAAATATTGATTAATTATTTTGATATGGTTTTTTGTAAACTATAATTTATTTAATCGTAATTTTAATATTTTTGCCATTATGTTTGGGGTTGGTTTTCGAAAATCACTTGAAAATTATTTTATTTCAAATTTCTTTTTTTCATGTTTGAAGTGCAAATCTATGTTGTTTTTGCAATGTTTTTTTCGTAGTTAAGGTAATATTAATTTTAATTTGAAAAGTTATTTGATTTAATTTTTTGATTAAAAATATAATTTTCTAAGCAAATTAGGGCATAGGTAAGTAATACTTTTTTAAATAAAATAAGCAAATTAATCTTTGAAAAAAAATTTTTTAAAAATAAGTATTTCAATAAAATAAGTTCATGCCTTTAGGCGTTAGTTAAATGGAGTGATTAATAGAGTGAATCAACCTAAAGGACGTTTCAATGAACTTTTATTTTATTTGCATTAGCATTTATTATATTTAATTTTATAGTATAAAAAGCTATCTGGGTAATACTTTTTGGTGATTTTTGTAGTATTTTTTTACTTTTCTCAGAGCTATTTTTTAGTGGATTATCACTCAAAAAGTGGGTGATTTTTTCAAAGATTTTTCTTGCATTGACAATGCATTATTGTCTTTTTTGTGGTGGTGTTGTTTTAAGTTTTGGTTATTTTTAAATAATTTATCTTAATATTTCTTTTTATATTGGGTGGATTTTGATTTGGGATTTAATGTGGTTTGGGTTTTGAATAGTTGTGTTGTTGCATCACTGATTATTTGTTATAGTTGATAAAATTTTTGAATGTTTTTCATCATCCAATTTTTAAGGTGTTGATATTAATTGAAGTATCAGAAGTATACTTTTTGGGTTATTGATTAATATTCTTTCTTTTTTTCCAACCCATAAAAAATTAAATTTATATGAACTTTTTGATTTTTATTTTGAATTAAAAAACTTATTATTTTTTCTTTAAATTTGATATGTGGGGTTAATTTTGGAATTAATTCTTATTTTGTTGGTATTTCTATTTGAGGCATTGATTTGTTGTTGAACCTCTCCGGCTTGTAGAAGCCGGAGATTCTTAGGCCATGCCTATTTTTTCGTCAAAGCATTTCCATTCATAATAAT
>NZ_CAJOJM010000032.1:0-16919 GCF_905234905.1 Methanobrevibacter sp. UBA188
GCAGTGCTCTCGCTGGCTTCATTATAGTAGATTCCAGCAATCAAACCTATTATGCACAACAAAAATATGAGAAGTATTGTGGTATTTTTCATATCCATAATATTATATATTATAGAAAAGTATTTTTATAACTTTTGTTCATACTTATTAGCGAAATATTTTTTAGAGGTGAAAATATGAAAGGCTTTATAATAGCAATATTGGTGATTGCAGCGATACTTGTCATCGGCGGCGGTGCTGTGGCATATAAGTTTCTAGACTCTGATGGCAGTGGCTCTGCTTTGAATAAGGTTGTAGATAAAGTAAGTAATAGTGGATCTTCTGATGTTGTAAAAGAGGAAATCAAGGAAAACGGTCAGGCCGGCGGAGGCTCCTATAAGGAAGTTTCCTATGGTGATGGAGGATTCCGTCAGTATGATTCGGATACCGGTGAACTGATAGGTTCCTCTTATGATTCCGATCAGGCAAAACTGAATAAAGGGGATTTCGATTGATTTTAAAGGATTTGCTTGATTATTTCAATATTGAAGATAATCTTCCCAATTATCTTTTAAAGCATCCATTCAATGAGGTCTTCTTGGACGGAGACCTGACAATGGATGGCAATGATTATATGATAGAGGTTACCACACGTCAAAACGTCACTCATCAAATGCACATAAGGCCAAATGATGAATTTCCGGTAATAATAATGTCAAAACTTCCAAACGGAAATTTGAACGGAATGAAGTTCGGCCAGAATGAGGGTGATGAAAAATTCGTTGATGATTTGTAACCTGCTATTTTTTCTTATTTTTTTAACTACTTTTATATAATATTTTAATCAAAAATTATAATATAATAATTTAATAATTTTGTTGATATCATGGACAAAAAAGAGTTAATTAATGGCGGAAAAGTAAAAAGTGTATTTACTACCGATAACGAGAATCAGGTCATTATCGAGTTTAGAGATGATATGACTGCCGGTGATGGTGCAAGAAAAGAGGTAATGAACAATAAGGGAGCCTACAATGCGATAATTTCTACAAAAATATTCAAGGTATTGGAAGAAAACGGCATTGAAACCCAGTTCATCGACCTGCCGGAACCTAATGTTATGCTTGCAAAAAAGCTTGAAATGATTCCAATTGAAGTGATTGTAAGAAACATTGCTACAGGCAGTCTTGTTCGCAAATATCCAATTGATGACGGTACCAAATTGGACCCTCCAATTGTTCAAATGGATTTTAAGGATGATGAATATCATGACCCTATGCTTAATGATTCCATTATCAAGGCACTGGGAATAGCTACCCAGGAAGAAATCGATATCCTAACCCAAAAGGCCTTAAAAATCAATGAAATTTTAACCAAATTCTTTGCGGATGCAGGAATTATTCTGGTTGACTACAAGGTTGAATTCGGTAAGGATAAGGATGGAAACATTCTTTTAGGTGATGAGATTTCTCCTGACGGATGCAGACTATGGGATAGTGAAACATTGGAAATGTTGGATAAGGAACTGTTTAGAAAAGGAAAAGACGACGAAGTTATGGATGCTTACATTGAAGTGTACAATAGAATTATTCCTGATGATGAAAAGGTGATTTAGATGTTATTTGATATTGAAGTGAAAATTTCTCTTAAAAGCGGAATGTTGAACCCTGAAGCAACAACAATTGAAAGATCTCTTGAATTACTTGGTTATGATGTAAACAACGTAAAAACTGTTGAAATCATCAAATTCCAAATGGAAGGTGAAGACAGGGAAGCAATCAGGGACAATGTCACCGACATGTGTGAAAGATTGTTGTGTAATCCTGTAATTCACGATTATAAAATTAATGTTATTCCACAAAATATGGCATGTGGTAAATAGGGGGATTTAAATGAAAATCGGAGTAATCAGATTTCCTGGAACCAACTGTGACAGGGATGTTGCACAGGCTATTGAATTGGCAGGCCTTACTCCAGAATACATCTGGTGGAATGAGGAAAAGCTAACTGATTTTGACGGTATAGTGATTCCTGGAGGATTTTCTTATGGGGATTACTTGAGAGCTGGTGCAATGGCTTCAATCACACCTGTAATTGATGGAATTAAAGAATTGGTAAAAGAGGAAAAACCGGTTTTAGGAATATGTAATGGAGCACAGATTTTAGGAGAAATCGGTCTTGTTCCAGGAATTTTCATAACAAACGAATATCCTAAATTCAACTGTGAATGGGTTAATTTGAAAGTGGCAACCAACAGGACTCCTTTTATCAAAGCATTCAAAAACAATCAGACAATCGCTCTTCCTATAGCTCATGCTGAAGGAAGGTTTTACACAGAAGACATTGACCTTTTAAAAGACCAGGACCAAATCGTATTGCAGTTTGAAGGCAAAAACCCTAACGGTTCAATGGAAGCAATCACAAGCGTTTGTGATGAGTCAGGACTTGTTTGCGCTATGATGCCTCACCCTGAAAGAGCTTGTGAGGAATTGTTTGGTTCCGATGATGGTTTAAACTTTTTTAAAGGATTTTTATAATGTGATAAGATGGTAGTTTATTTAATTGGTGCAGGACCTGGAGATGCTGATTTAATAACTCTTAAAGCAGTGAAAGCATTGAATAAGGCTGATGTCGTATTGTATGATTATTTGGCCAATGAAGAAATATTGGCACACGCTCCCGATTCAGCAGAAAAAATTTATGTCGGAAAAAAGGCGGGGGAGCATTATAAAACACAAGACCAAATCAATGAACTGATTATCCAGCAGGCTCAAAATCATGAAAATGTTGTAAGGCTCAAGGGAGGAGATCCTTTTGTATTTGGCCGTGGCGGTGAAGAAATATTGGCTTTAATGGAACATGATATCAAATTTGAAGTAATTCCGGGTGTAACTTCCGCTATTGGAGCACCAACTTCACTGGGACTGCCAGTAACTCACAGGGCAGTAGCAACATCAGTGACTATTGTAACAGGTCATGAAGACCCGACAAAAGCAGAAAGCCAAGTTCACTGGGATTACACTGCCGATACATTAATTATTTTAATGGGAATTGGAAATATTAAAGAAAATACTTCCGAAATCATGAAATACCGTTCAGCCGACACACCTGTCTGTGCTGTTGAAAGCGGAACTCTTCCTGATGAAAACGTAGTATTTGGAACATTGGGAGACATTTCGGATAAGGAAATTAACACTCCTGCTATTTTAATAATAGGGGATGTTGTAAACCTTTATAAGGATATTTACGATTATCAAGGTGATTAGATGTGTGGAATTGTAGGTTGTATATTGAAAGAAGATGGTGATGTGGCGCCGATTCTTTTTGATTGTATTTCAAAATTGGAATATAGGGGATATGATTCAATCGGACTTGCTACATTTGCAGATGATAATATTCATATCAAAAAGGATAAAGGTAAAATCGAAGAAGTGGACAAGAAATTGGATTTGTCAGATATGCCTGGCAATTTTGGTATTGCTCATGTTCGATGGGCAACACACGGTGATCCGTCAAAATTAAATTCACATCCTCATGTTGATGAAGATGCTAGTATTGCTGTTGTTCACAACGGTATCATTGAGAATTATTTGGAGATTAAGGAAAAATTAACCCTTGAAGGTCATGTATTCAAATCAGACACAGACACTGAAGTCATTCCTCATCTGATTCAAAAGTTCATGGATGAAAAATTCGACCTTGAGCATGCCGTCAGGAAAACCATCGATGTTATTGAAGGGGCTTATGCGATTGCTGCAATCAGCAAAAATGAGCCGGACAAGATTGTTGCAACCCGTAAGGACTCTCCACTGATTGTAGGTATTGGTGAAGAGGGTTATTATCTTGCATCAGACTCTCCGGCAATTTTAAAATATGCACGTGACATAATTTATCCTGAAAGGGGTGAGATTGTAATTCTGGATAAGGATGGTGTTGTGGTTCATGATGAATTTGACAATGTGGTCAACAAGGAAATAGATACCATTAACTGGACTCCTGAAATGGCTGAAAAAGAAGGATATGACCATTTCATGATAAAGGAAATTAATGAACAGGCAACAGCAGTTAGAAATACATTGACTCAAAAGGACAATATTCAGGAAATCATTGATGACATTGATGACATTCAAAGGATATGCTTTGTAGCCTGCGGAACATCATATCATGCGTCACTGACAGGAAAATATTTGATTGAATCGCTGGCGGGCGTTCCAACCGATGTCATTCTCGCTTCCGAGTTCAAATATTCTGCCAACACTTTAAACGATAAGACTTTGGTAATATTCATATCCCAATCCGGGGAAACTGCAGATTCACTTAAGGCATTGGATGTGGCAAATCAGACATCCAAAACTTTGGGAATTGTTAATGTTGCAGGATCATCAATTACAAGAAGGGCTCAATATGTAATTCAGACTCAGGCAGGTCCTGAAATTGGGGTGGCGGCAACTAAAACCTATGTTGCTCAGTTAACTTCCATTTATCTGTTTGCAGCATTGCTGTCTAAAAATGTGGAGCTTTTAAAGGAAATTGAAAAGGTTCCGGATTTCATTGATGAGACTCTTGAGGAAATCGAGTTTATCGAGGAATTTTCAAAAAGATACAATTACGCTCGCGATTTCTTCTATTTGGGAAGAGGCTATTCATACCCTACTGCATTGGAGGGTGCATTAAAGCTTAAGGAAATTACCTACATTCATGGTGAAGGATATGCTGCAGGTGAGTTGAAGCATGGTCCTTTGGCTTTGATTGATGAAGGAATTCCTGTAGTGGTCATTATTCCTCCGGGGGATAATTACAGAAAGACCATGAGCAATTTGGAAGAGGTTAAATCCCGTGGAGCAAATGTTTTGGCTATCGGGTCAGCTGATGATGAATCACTAAAAGCTAAAGCCGATGATGTAATTGCAATCAATGCTGACGTGAAGGAGATTATTGCGCCGCTGGTTTATATTGTGCCGTTGCAGTTGATAGCCTATTATATTACTGTTGAAAAGGGACATGACCCTGACAAACCTAAAAATTTAGCAAAATGTGTGACTGTAGAATGAGTTTTTTGAAAACTTTTTCTATATTCCTTATTTTATATTTAACAATATATAATTAAATATTTTTACTATATCTTCAATAAATTTTGTTTTTTATTATTCTCAGCGATATTTATATATTTATTTTGGATTTTAAATTAACTGGATTATTATAACTTTTTTTCAGTATTATAAATATTAATTATTCAATTTTTAATTAAAATTAGTCTTTTGATAATAATTTCAACTATTTTAATGTTTTTATTTCATTTATAATAGTTTTTGTGCTTATTTTTTCAAAATTAAGCTTTTTTATGCTTTTTTTTAAAATCAAAAGCTTTTTATAAGAAAAGTGTGATAAGATATATGTACGAACAAATGTTAGATGGAGTTAACGTTATGTTTAATAATAAAGTAAAATTATTTTTGGTAACTCTAATTTTCATGTTGTCAATTTCCGCAGTGGCGGCAGTAGAAAATAATGCTACTGGTGATGACATGCTTATTGGGGAAGTAGACGAAGAACCTCCTTCGGGTGTAGTTCAAGATATTTCTACTGATAATAATCTTGAAGTTACTGATAATGATGATAAAAGTCAAATTGGAACTTTATATGAGCTAAAGGCCGATAACGTAAAGATGTATTATAAGAATGGATCTAGTTATGACGTGACTTTGCTTGAAAATTTCGAACCTGTTAAAGATGCATCAGTGTCCATCACTATCAATGGAGTTTCATATACTAAGGTCACTGATAAATCAGGTAAGATATCTATTCCAATTACTTTAAATTCAGGTAGCTATGTGGCTACTGCAAAATATAGTGATATACAAATTAAGAATACTATTAAAGTATTGCCTGTCATTTCAGCTAGTGATGTCACTACAACCTATAAAAGCACTGCCCAATATAAGGCTAAGTTTTTAGATGGTCAGGGCAATCCTTTAAAAGATGCTGCTGTTAAATTTAAAGTTAACGGTAAGACATATTCTAAAAAAACTGATGCTAAAGGTTATGCAACATTTGAAACTTCCAATTTAAAAGTTGGCAGTCATGTTATTCAGGCTATTCATCCAAACGGATATAAAAAATCAAATAAGATAGTCATAAAAAATTCTGTTGTTGCATCAAATGTTAAAAAGCATTATTTAAGTTCTAAAAAATTCTCAGCAACCTTTTATGGAAAAAATGGGAAATTATTAGCAAATAAATATGTTAAATTTTATCGTAACGGAGAATATTTCAGTGTAAAAACTAATTCGAAGGGTGTAGCTTCAATCGCTATTATCTCAAAACCTACTACCTTTAAAATGGTTTCAATAAATCCTGAAACCGGTCAAAAGGTAAGCAGAAATGTAACAATATTATCTACTTTGTCTGCTAGTAAAGTATCAACATTCTCAGACAAAACAGCTACATTTAAGGTTAAACTTTATAAGGATGATAAGTTAGTTAAAAATGCAAAAGTTTATGTTTATATCAAGGGCGTTAAAAAAACTGCTAAAACTAATGCTGATGGTATTGCTAGCGTAAACTTTAAATTAGCTAAAGGAAATTATGATTTCGTATCATATGATCCTTATACTAAATATTCAATAAAAACTAAAGTGTCTGTTAAATTGGCTTCAATTAGAGCATATACTAAAAATACATATGAAGATTCAGAGACAACCTATACTGCAACTCTTTTGAATCAGGATGGTAGTCTTGCGAAAAATACCAAAATGCAAATGACATTAAATGGCAAAACATATAATGTCAAAACCAATGTAAAAGGTGTTGCAAGCATTACTTTCAAATTAAAAGAGGGAAAATACAAAATTGTTTGTAAGGACCCACGTACAGACTACACAAAAACCTGTACTGTCAATGTTTACGGTCCTATTGTAGGTATTAAATTTGATAAGTATGGTGTTTCTGAAGATGGAAGTATGCTTATGGTAGTTGGTAGACCATCTGCTGTTGGTGAAGAATCCAAATATGGATATACATTTTATAAAACTCTCTTTGAGAGAACATGTCCGTATTGTGGAGGTCATAATCTTTATTGGCACATTTTCTGGGCCGGTAGTGAATATGCTGATGGAGGAATTTTCCCTGCAACCGGCATATATGAAACAGGAAGTGCTGAAGGAAATATTTTCTGTAAGGACTGTGACTGTGACTTTTCAATATTCGGTAATGAACATGTTTGGAGTAATCCTATGCATTTAAAAATATTGGATGGTCCTCATAAATCATCAAAAGAAGAAGCATATGCTTTAAAAAGTGGAAATTATGTATTGTCATAATTTCCTGATTTAACTTTTTTTAATTTTTTTTCCATATCTAAAATTCTATTTCTTGAATTGTTTTTTTCGTCTTGTTTTTTTGAATAGCTGTTTTCACATTCAACAATGTAGAATGCTTCATCGGAAGTTGTTGAGGGTATATTCATTTTTGCCAGATTGCGTTCCACTCTTCTTTTAAGTTTCTCGTCATCCATTTCACATGCTAAAAATATGGGTGTTTTAACGGCAGATGAAATTTTTGTGGTGTGGCGGGCATTGTGCCTTTCTTCTGTTCTTTTTTCTAGAATGTAATCGCTGCTGTTGTTTAGATTAGGGTCTCTAAATGGAATTCCCACATCTGACAGTGCAATTCTTATCTCATCATTTTTTGGCAGTGCTGTGTCAAGCATCAATGGATTTGGACTGGCCAGTGTTCCGCCCTGTTTTCTTCCAAAAATAGGGCCTTGACCAATATAGAAATCAGCTTCAATGAAAGCTGCCCTTACTGGAGCGGATGAAGTGTAGGTTGCAACAATTCCATCATCTTTTATGACTCTCCTGAACTCTTTGAAAAATTCGAGTGAAAACAGTTCGGGAGCCATGTTCTGTGAAAACGGATCTAAAAATATTGCATCGTAGGTGTTGTCTTTCAGCTTCTGGACAGTTTGTCTTGCATCTTCGATGTAGACATTGATGTCAATATTTTCGGGAATTTCACAAGTCTCCAGGCTTAATGTTGCATAATCCTGTTTGATGAGTTCATCTTCAATGGCTTTTTTGGTAATGTCATGTGCTTTGATGGGTGAAGGAATCAAAAGACCGCACGCAAGTGTTGCATAGGATATTTCAACCATATCTATTGTTAAATTGGATTTTGAAGAGTTTTTCATGAAATCTTCTATTGCTGCTGATGAGTTGTAGCCGAGTCCGGCACATATGTCTAAAATTGCAATGTCCTCTTCGTAGTTGAACTTCATTGGTTTGATAAATTTCTCAAATGACTCACTTATTGCTCCGGTAGATGTATGTAATGTTTCAATTTTGTGATTTATTTCCTTCGAGTTGATAGAATAAGATCCATCATCGGTTAAAACGAAATAATTCTTATAAGTATCAAAAAAATTAACTCTTCCTTCATTATTTTGGGTACTTTTTTCCTCTTCGAAACATGAATTTACCAAATCGAAAATATCGTCATTTATTATTCTGGCATTGTCTTCATAACTCATTTTTATCACTAAAAATTTTTGTTTTTCTTGATATTTATCTTTGAAGTTGTTTCAAATTAAAATTGGATTTTAATAATTTTTTTGTTAATTTGGCTAAAATGCTTTAATACTAAAAGATAAGTGGTTTTATTCTAAATATTATTAAAATTAGTGATTTATTCGGGTTATTTTTTTAGATTTTAGCATTGTTATCTGTTGGTTGGCTAAAAATCTTGTTTTTGTAGTTAAATTTTGTCTTTAGGATTAAATTTAAAATTCAATGATTAGTAAAAAATTAATTATATTTTTAAAATTCTTTATTCGATTTCAAATGTTTTTTGAGTGTTTAATGGATTCATTGATTTTATTTTAATAATCTGGCTTTGATTCAAGGGTATTTTTGCTTTTTCAGTCATTAAATTTAAATTCAAATTTCAGCTTTGTTTTTGCAATAATTCAAATTCAACAGTTCATTTATGATAAAAAAAGAGTAGATTGGTTCTATTTTTGTTTTTTAATCAATTATCTTGAGAATTTATTTTATGCTCTTGGAAATCAAATCATGTTGATTTTTGCTAACTTTCATAAATAATCATTGTGAATGCTTATTTTAGAGATTGGGGCTTTCTTAATCCTTTTCTTTTAGACATTCTTTTTTTATTATATAAAGAATTTTGTACTGTTTTTTTAAGTAATCAACTCATTATTGGTTTTATTTTATTTAAAATAGTCTTATTTAATTATTTTTATTGTAATTTAACCATTGTCAGTTAGATTTTATCTTGTCATTTTTTGGGTGGATGGAGTATTTATTATAAATTTTTAACTTTTGATGATTGATTTGGGCAATTTTTAGCCGTTTAATTTTTCTTCTTAAAATGCTTATTTTTCTTATTTATTGGATATTTTTCCTTATTTTTTAATAAAAACATTTATATATGACTTATTTTATAATAATAACTAACAATCTTAAGTATTCAAAACTTTTTACTTGATATATGTGTAAAATTTTTTGGTATTTGCTTAGGATTGAAGTGTTATGGTGATGATAATTAAGTTGATTATCTTCACTTTAATGCTGTTTCAACATCTATGTTGAAATTAAATGAATCTGCCATGAATCTATTAATATCCAATATGATATTGCAATTGTGGAGTGATGGTTGCATGTCATGTTGATAATTTTAGATTCTCCAGGATGTCTGTATTATTACTCATTATAATTACTATAGACCATAAATAGACGATGAATCACTAAAAAATTTTCTCCTAAAATTTGTTGAGACATGCTGGATGCAGATTAAACACGAAATAGGGTTAAATTTTTTTAACCTCCTTTTTTCCTTTTTTATTAATTTTTCTGAATCTGATGGGGATATCATTTTTTAACATGTTGATGCAATTTTTTAATTTTTAAATGAGCAAGATTTATATAATTTCTAATTTAAACTTTATTTAGATATTAACTATCCTTCAAATTATTTTTTGAGGACAATTTTTTTTAATTAAACTTGATGATTTAATTTTTAAAAACTATTTAGAGTAAGGTATAATGTTTGAAATTAAAGCGAAAGATAACATGGGGCGTGTAGGTGTTTTAAAAACCAAACATGGTGACGTTAAGACTCCTGCATTGATGCCGGTAATTCACCCGCGCAAACAGACTATTGATGTGGGCAAATATGGTGCTGATATTGTAATTACAAATGCATATCTGATTTATAAGGATGAAGACTTGAAAAAGGAAGCTGTTGAAAAGGGTTTGCATGAACTGATTCATTTTGACGGCCCTATAATGACCGATTCAGGTTCCTTTCAGCTTTCAGTATATGGTGATGTGGAAATCACCAACAAGGAAGTCATAGAATTTCAGGAATTAATCAAAACAGATATCGGAACCAGCCTGGACATTCCTACAGCACCTTTTGTTGACCGTGAAAAGGCTGAAAGCGATTTGGAAATAACTCTTGAAAGAGCCCGTGAAGCTGTTGACTATAAAAAATCTCAGGATATGGAAATGCTTTTGAATTCAGTAGTTCAGGGTTCCACATTTCTTGACTTAAGACGTAAATGTGCCAGTGAATTATCAAAACTTGATGCTGATTTGTATCCTATCGGTGCTGTAGTTCCTTTGATGGAATCTTATCATTATAAGGATTTGGTTGATGTTGTAATGAATTCGATGAAGGAACTGCCTGACAGCACTGCAAGACATCTGATGGGTGCAGGCCATCCTATGATATTTGCACTGTGCGTTGCGATGGGATGTGACCTGTTTGACTCAGCAGCATATATTTTGTATGCAGAAGATGACAGGCTTTTGTCAACTAGAGGAACATATAAGCTGGAAAACCTTCAGGAAATGCCATGCTCCTGTGAAGTATGTACCAAATACACTCCTGATGACTTGAGGGCAATGCCAAAAGAGAAAAGAAGGGATTTAATAGCTCAACATAATTTACATGTCTCTTTTGCTGAATTGAGATTGATTAGGCAGGCCATCTATGAAGGCAGTTTAATGGAACTTGTTGAAGAAAGATGCCGTGCCCATCCTGCACTTCTGGAGGCTGTAAGGCAGCTTGGAAATTATTCAATGGATTTGGAAAAATACGATCCAAGAAGCAAAAAGTCAGCGTTTTTCTACACAGGTCCAGAATCATTGTGCCGTCCCGAAGTCTTAAGGCACATGCAAAAATTGCGTGAAATGCCTAAAAAAAGAGACCTGGTCATATTGCCTCCGACCAGAAAACCTTACTCCAAATTTATCTCAGGAAAACTTGGTGAATTTTATATTTATGGTGCAGAGCAGGAAATCGATTTGGAAAACACAGATTTCATGGTCTTGGATGTGCCGTTTGGGTTAATACCTTTAGAAATTGATGAAGTGTATCCTTTAAGCCAGAATGATGCTCCAAAAACACGTGATGTAGACAGCATTGAATTTGTAGAGGATTTCATATCCGAATTTGTGGAATATTACGACCAGGTTTTAATACATTCACGGATAATCAAGGACTTGGAAATTGGCCTTTACAATAAGTGCATTGATTCCGATGAGATAAGATATAAAAAGGATGATGTCCAGAAAGTTAAGGCAATCGCAGATTATCAATTCGGCTTCGGAGCTGGAGATGCATTGTTTGATGGAAATATAAAAATAGAAAAAAGTAAAAAAACAGGCAAAATCAGACACATCTATGATGGAAAGGTGTTGATTGTAAACATGAGAGCATCAGATTCATATTTGGTCTTATCAAAAGAAGGTGCCAAAAGGCTTCATAATGCAATGCCTTATCCGGAAAATAGGGTGGTCGTAAATAAGGACTCCGAACCGTTTGCACTTGATGGAAAAAGTGTATTCTGTAAATTCGTAGTTGACTGTGATGATAATATACGTGCAAAGGACGAAGTTTTGATAGTTAATGAGCAGGATAAGTTGCTGGCATATGGAAAAGCATTGCTTGGAGCCTGTGAAATAAAGGAATTCAAAACAGGTCAGGCTATTAAGACACGTAAAGGATTCAAAAAGTAGGTGATAAAATGGCTGATGAAAATAAGGTTAATACAGGTCACAATATTGAAGATAAGGAACTTATAAAAAACGCCCGCAAACCCGTGGGGGAGTTGGGTCATCAAATCTTGGATAGGATGAACGAATCCCATGAATCAATGGCTCAGTGGGGTGTAACTCACTTTGAAATAAATGAAGACAGCAAAATTCTCGACATCGGATGCGGCGGTGGGAGAAACATTGAAAGATTTGCCGGCCAAATATCTGAAAACGGCAGGGTTGTTGGAATTGATTATTCTGAAGTCAGTGTGGAAAAGTCCACCAAATTAAATCAGGATGCAATTGATGCCGGAAAGGTTAACGTATTGCAAGGATCAGTGTCTGAAATGCCATTCTATGATGAAACATTTGACATTGTAACAGGCTTTGAAACAATTTATTTCTGGCCAGATTTCATCAATGATTTAAAAGAGGTTAACAGGGTTCTTAAAAAAGATGGTTTGGTATTTTTCTGTAATGAAGCAGTTTACAGGGAAGGTCAAATGGAAAAATATGATGATCTTGTGGAACTTCTTGACATGAAAATCTATTCTGAGGACGTTTTAAAGGAATCTCTTGAAAAGACAGGTTTTAAAGATTTCAAAGCATATGTTGATGAAGAACATGATTGGATTTGCGTGACTGCTAGAAAAATCTAATTATTTTTTTATTTTTTTATAAAATTCTTTTAAAAATCGAAAGTTTTATATACTATCAAAACATAAGTTTACTTGTTGTTAGTTTTCATGCGGTGTTAGTCCAGCCTGGTTAAGACTCTAGCCTGCCACGTTAGAGACCCGGGTTCAAATCCCGGACGCCGCATTTTTTATGCAGTCGTGGTATAGTCTGGTTATTACTTGGGCCTTCCAAGCCTACAACCCGGGTTCGAATCCCGGCGACTGCATCTTGAATAAATTCTTTTTTTAAAATTCTTTTTTTGTTAAAATAATGCTCTTTTTTAGTTAGTTTTATATAATACTAAAAATATAATATAAATAATTAAATTGATTTTTAATGTCTTTAAATATTATGATTTAAGGTGATTTAATGGTAGGAATAGTAGGATATGGTGCGCATGTGCCATCATATAGAATTAAAGTAGAGGAAATTGCAAAAGTATGGGGAGATGACCCTGTTGCTTTGTCAAATGGATTGGTTGTTAATGAAAAATCCGTTCCTTCTGCTGATGAAGATACTGCAACTATTGCAGTTACTGCTGCTAGATATGCTCTAGCAAGAGCTCAAATTGATCCAAGTAAGATTGGTGCTGTTTATGTAGGTTCAGAATCACATCCATATGCAGTTAAGCCAACAGCTTCTATTGTTGCTGAAGCGATTTGTGCAACTCCTAAATTGACTGCTGCAGATTTGGAATTTGCTTGTAAAGCCGGAACTGCAGGTGTTCAAATGTCAATGGGTCTTGTAAAGTCTGGAATGGTTGAATATGCATTGGCTATTGGTGCTGATACTTCACAAGGTGCTCCTGGGGATGCTTTAGAATATACTGCATCTGCTGGTGGTGCAGCTTATATCATTGGTAATAAGGACACTATTGCAGATATAAATACTACTTGCAGTTTTACAACTGATACTCCTGATTTTTACAGAAGGGAAGGTCAAAACTATCCGTCACACGGTGGTCGTTTTACTGGTGAGCCTGCTTACTTCAAGCATGTTTTAAGTGCAGCAAAAATGTTATTTGAAGAAACTGATACAAAGCCTGAAGATTATGATTATGCTTGTTTCCATCAGCCTAACGGTAAATTCTACTTGAGGGCAGGTAAAAAATTAGGTTTCACATCAGAACAAATCAAACAAGGTCTTTTAACTCCTAATATTGGAAATACCTATTCTGGTGCTGTGCCTCTTGCATTATCCAACATTTTAGATGTTGCAGAACCTGGTGACAAAATATTTGTTGTCTCATATGGTTCAGGTGCAGGAAGTGATGGATTCACAATCACTGTAAAAGATGAAATTGAAAAAAGAAGAGAATTAGCTCCAAAAACACAAGATATCATTGATGACAAAACATACGTTGATTATGCTGTTTATGCTAAATTCAAAGGTAAAATTAAAATGTAAGGGGGCTTGAATATGAGAGATGTTGCGATTATCGGAGTTTCACAAACTAAATTTGGTGAATTATGGGATTCTTCCTTTAGGGATTTGATTGCTGAAGCTGGTTTAAAAGCTATCGTGGATGCAGATATTGGTGGTGACGACATTGAAGCAATGTTTGTTGGAAATATGTCTTCTGGACTTTTTGTAGAACAGGAACACATTGCAGCACTTATTTCTGATCATGTAGGTCTTAATCCAATTCCAGCTACAAGAGTTGAAGCTGCTTGTGCATCAGGCGGTCTTGCATTAAGACAAGGAATCATGGCTGTAGCATCTGGTTTTCATGATGTGGTTATTTCTGCAGGTGTTGAAAAAATGACTGATGTTGTGGATGCAACTCCAGCTATTGCTACTGCATCAGATCAGGAATGGGAAGCACAACAAGGGGCTACTTTCCCATCATTATATGCAATGATTGCAAAAAGACATATGTATGAATATGGAACCACTCGTGAACAATTGGCACAATTTTCTGTTGTAAACCATAAAAATGCATCTAAAAATCCTAATGCTCAATTCCCATTTGAAATCAGCGTTGATAAGGTATTAAATTCCACTATGGTTGCAGACCCATTAACTCTCCTTGACTGTTCTCCAGTAAGTGACGGAGCAGCAGCTATTGTAATGGTGCCTGCTGAAGATGCCAAAAAATATACTGATACTCCAATTTATGTAAAAGCTTCTGCACAGGCTTCTGGAACTTTAACATTACATGATAGAAAAGACATTACTACCATTGAATCTACTAAGGTTGCATCCAGAAAAGCTTATGAAATGGCAGGAGTCACCCAAAAAGACATTGACGTTACTGAAGTACACGATTGTTTCTCAATCAACGGTCTATTGGCTGTGGAAGACTTAGGTTTTGCTGAAAAAGGTAAAGGTGGAATAGCTATTGAAGAAGGTCAAACAGAAATCGATGGTGATTTCCCAATCAACTCTTCAGGAGGTCTTAAAGCACGTGGACACCCATTAGGTGCAACCGGTATCGCTCAAGCTGCTGAAATCGTATGGCAACTTAGAGGAGAAGCTGGTGGACGTCAAGTGGAAGGTGCAGAAATTGGTATGACTCACAACATTGGAGGAACCGGTGGTACTGCAGCTGTACATATTTTCGGAAGAGATTTATAAATCTCTTTTACTTTTTCTTTTTTTATGATTCTTAACACAGGCACAAGAACTGATATTCCTGCTTTTTTTAGTAAATGGTTCTTGAACAGGATTGAAGAGGGTTTCGTACTTAGCAAAAACCCATATAACAATCAGATTTATAAATATAATTTCAATCCCAAAAATGTTGACTGTATCTGTTTTTGCTCTAAAAATCCAAAACCTCTGGTAAAGAATTTGGATAAACTATCCGATTACAGGCAATTCTGGTTTACAACAATAAATCCCTATGGAAAAGACGTTGAAGTCAATGTTGTGAATTACAAAAAGGTCATGAAAACATTTAAGGAGCTTTCTGAAACATTGGGCATTAATTGTGTGTCATGGAGATATGATCCTATTTTTATCACTGAAAAATATGGCCTGGATTTTCATATTGATAAATTTGAAGAAATGGCATCTGAATTGCATGATTTTACTTCTGACTGCACAATCAGTTTCATTGATTTGTATCAAAAGGTTTTAAGGAATTTTCCCGAAGCCCGTGAAGTCACGACTGAGGAACGTTTGGTTATTGGTGAAAATTTTGCAAAAATTGCCAGGCAATATGATATGCAAATGAAAACATGCGTTGAAGGAACATTGCTTGACCAGTTTGGATTTGATTCATCCGGTTGCATGACTCAACAGGTATTGGAAAAAGCTATTGGAAATAATTTAAAAGTCCCCAAAGGAAAATACAGAAATCGAGAATGCAATTGTTTAATGGGAAGGGATATTGGATTATATAATACCTGCCTTCATGGGTGCAAATATTGCTATGCCAATGCCAACATGAAGCTGGTCAAAAGGAACCAAAAGTTGCATAATCCAAATTCACCTTTGCTGATTGGTGAGGTTAAAGAGGGTGATGTTGTAAAAGAGGTTAGGGAACCTAGCTATATTTATTCACAGCAAAGATTAATTTGATTAGTTGTCTCATTTCTATTTTTAATCAATTTTTATATTTATCAATAATTAGGTGTAAATATTTGTAAAAATTATAATAAATTTTCATTATATAATTTAAAATATTGTTAGATGGTATGAAAAGATAATAACATAAATGATAGTTCTTTCAAAAAATAAAATATTGTTTTTAATATTCACTATATGCATTTACAAAAAAATATAAATTCGTTCATATAAAAATAAAAATATGCATGAAGAGATAGATTTGGTTTCACAACCCAAAAGTTCATTTTGGAAATTAAGCATCCCCATAATAGTTTTTTTGTATTTTTGATGCAATTTATGGTATTGTTGATATGCTGTGGGTTTCACAAATAGGCATAGAGGCATTTTATCTAAATGATGCAAGAATACCATGACCTCTTCAAGGTCGTGGATGAATTGAAGTTGGGTTATACCTTTGTGAATTGTTATTTATTGGGTTTCATTTGTCATGATAATTGATTTTAATATTTTTTTGTATGGGTATTTGTAATTCAGTGTACTTTCAGTTTTTTTTGGGGGCATTTATTTTTGTATTTTTTTTTTGATATGTATCACTTACAATGGAAAATTTGTAGTTTCATTTGTATTTCACGGGTGTTTATTTAATGTTTCTTGTTGTTTTTTAAACGTAGTTGATTTTTGTGGGCGATATTA